>NZ_AJXD01000001.1:0-62040 GCF_000264725.1 Acinetobacter sp. HA
GCCCGAAAGGGCGGTTTTTTGGGTCTTTCGACGCGATTCGAATTAACGAGCGATATCGCGTTGAGTTTCGCCAGTATAAAGCTGACGAGGACGACCGATCTTGTAAGGACCGCTGTGCATTTCTAACCAGTGGCTGATCCAACCAACTGTACGTGCAAGCGCAAAGATCACAGTAAACATTTCTGTTGGGATACCAATCGCTTTAAGGATGATACCTGAGTAGAAGTCTACGTTAGGGTAAAGGTTACGTTTGATGAAGTATTCGTCAGAAAGCGCGATACGTTCAAGTTCCATAGCAAGAGCAAGCTGTGGATCGTTGATGCCAAGAGCACCAAGAACTTCGTCACAAGTTTCTTTCATTACTTTCGCACGTGGATCGAAGTTTTTGTACACACGGTGACCGAAGCCCATGAGTTTAACTTCTTTAGTTTTCACTTTTTCCATGAAGCCAGCAACGTTTTCTACAGTGCCGATTTCATCCAGCATCTTAAGAACAGCTTCGTTCGCACCACCGTGAGCAGGACCCCAAAGTGCAGAGATACCAGCAGCGATACATGCATATGGGTTAGCGCCAGTAGAACCAGCTAAACGTACTGTAGAAGTAGAAGCATTTTGTTCGTGGTCAGCGTGAAGTGTGAAGATACGGTCCATTGCTTTCGCAAGGATTGGATCTACTTTGTAGTCACGGTCTGCTGGAGTAGCAAACATCATGTACAGGAAGTTTTCAGCGTAAGTCAAATCGTTACGTGGGTAAACGAATGGTTGACCAACAGTGTATTTGTAGCTCCAAGCTGCCAAAGTAGGAATCTTAGCGATTAAACGAATCGCAGTGATTTCACGATGGTTAACATCTTCGATGTCCAGATTATTGTGATAGAACGCAGACAACGCACCAACAACACCAACCATGATTGCCATAGGGTGAGCATCACGACGGAAACCGTTATAGAAGCGGCTTACTTGATCGTGAACCATAGTGTGGTTACGAACTTTAGCGTCGAATTCTTCTTTTTGCTCAGCTGTTGGAAGCTCGCCATTAAGAAGTAAGTAGCAAGTTTCTAGGTAATCAGCTTTAGTTGCTAACTGGTCAATTGGGTAGCCACGGTGTAAAAGAACACCTTTATTACCATCGATGAAAGTGATTTTAGACTCGCATGCAGCTGTTGCCATAAAACCAGGATCAAAAGTAAAGTGACCTGCAGCCAACACATCTTTAACGTCGATTACATCTGGGCCCAATGTGCCGCTGTAAATTGGTAATTCAATTTCTTTGCCATCAAGCTGTAAAACGGCTTTCTTGCCAGTTGCTTCAGACATTCAATAGATCTCCTGTCCTGGTGAATGTTTATCCGAGTTGTCTATCAATCTTTTAATGTACAAAACGGACGGATCAAAAATTTGCTATAAGATTAGTGAGTACTGAAATTTTGTCAATTATACTTATGGATAAAAAATGACGTTACACAGCGGCTTAGTCACATAATCTCTGTATAAAAAGCTTTATTAAAATCACAGCATCAACGCGCTATAATAAGATAAAACATGCAGGAGGTGCAGAAAAAAATGCATTGTTTGCAGCAATAATCATCATCTTTTAATCGTAAAAAAATGTTTAAAATGATTAGGTTTATAATGATAAAGTGGCTAAAACTATATAAATTTCACTACTTACAGCTTTTTCAAGGGTTGGTAGTTTTTGTCAGGTCTTATAAATAAAAGCACTTAATAAAATATTTGGAAATGTCTGTTTGATTAAAAAATGACTTATTTTTGCTCGATTAAATCATGCTAATTTGATTTATTTGGAGACCTGTTTCACATTTTTAAGTTGAATAGCATAGATCAGTACTGAAATGCGTTTTATCTGCCTAAGTGACGTATTCATTCAACTATTACAAAGATAGTTTTGTATTTACCATTTGGCTTATCATAAATCTTTAAAAAATAGAGGGTTCTGTATAGTTTGAGTGATATTTTCAATCGAGCGCTAAGTGCTTGAATCTTCACCTTTAGTCTAAAGAACAAATGTTTCTATTATATCTCCATATCGGACTAAATTAATCGGCTTTATTATTTAAAAACATATATATAAGTATTGATTAGAAGGCAATTATAAAATTATTGCAGATTAATCTTATTGTTAATGATTCTTATTTAAAGGATTTTTAGCCAAAAAGCTTATGAGAGTTGTTTGTATTTTGATAGTGAGCGTTTTATAATTCAGTGTCGTTTTACGTTTAGGCATGTATTTGTCTAATCAATGCCAGCTTTCCTTCGAATTAATTCCAACAAACTCCGGATGGAGTTTTTAACTACAGGATGCCCGCTGTGAAAAGCAACAGACCTGTCAATTTGTCCATGGGTCAAGTTTTAGAAGTAAACTTAAAATCACCTGTGGCTATTGCATCAATTCTACACCGTCTTTCTGGTGTGATCGTATTCTTACTCGTACCGGTCCTTTTATGGATTTTAGACAAGTCATTGTCTTCGCCTGAAGGTTTTGCTCAAGTGCAAGAAATCTTTAACGGTTTCATCGTGCGTTTTGTTGTATGGGTATTTGTAGCCGGCTTAATTTATCATACGTTTACTGGTATTAAGCACTTACTTGCAGATGTTGGCGTTGCAGAAGAACTGCAAAGCGGCCGTACTGCAGCTACTATTTCATTAATCTTGTCTGCGATCGGTATTGTTGCAGCATTTGTATGGATCGTACTCTAATGAAAAGTGCTACTGGTTTAACGGGTTCAGGTTCTCGCGATTGGTTTCTTCAACGTGTGAGTGCAGTGGTTCTAGCTGTGTATACTGTTATCGTTTTGGGTTGGATTCTACTGAATGGTGGCTTCAACTTTGAACAGTGGTACGGCTTTATGATGACTACACCAATGAAGATTTTGTCTTTATTGGCAGTATTCTCTCTTGTTGCACACGCATGGATTGGCATGTGGCAGGTTTTCACTGACTATGTGACTACTCGTCAAATGGGTCCATCAGCATCAGGTTTACGCATTGTATTGACTTCAGCAGTGATTATCGCTGTATTAGCATACGCAATCTGGGCAATCCAGATTTTCTGGGCTTGATAGGAAGAGATCATGGGCGCAATTAACCCTAAAGAAGATTACACAAATATTCCACATGAAACTTTCGATGCTGTCATCGTGGGTGGCGGTGGTTCAGGTATGCGTGCATCTTACCAACTTGCTCAAGCTGGTTTAAAAGTTGCTGTACTGACTAAAGTATTCCCGACACGTTCACACACTGTTGCGGCACAGGGTGGTATTGGTGCATCTCTTGGTAATATGCAAGAAGATAACTGGCACTACCACTTCTATGACACAGTTAAAGGTTCTGACTGGTTAGGTGACCAGGACGCGATCGAGTTTATGACGCGTGAAGCACCTCAAGTGGTATATGAATTAGAACATTTAGGTATGCCATTTGACCGTAACGCAGACGGTACGATTTACCAACGTCCATTCGGTGGTCACTCTGCAAACTACGGTGAAAAAGCGGTTCCTCGCGCATGTGCTGCAGCTGACCGTACAGGTCACGCACTTCTTCATACGCTTTATCAAAGCAACGTGAAAATGGGTACACAATTCTTCGTGGAATGGATCGCACTTGATTTGATCCGTAATGAAGCTGGCGATGTACTTGGTGTAACTGCTATCGATCAGGAAACTGGTAAAATTGCAGTATTCCAGGCGAAAGCTACTCTATTTGCTACTGGTGGTGCGGGTCGTGTTTACCGTGCATCTACTAACGCGTATATCAATACTGGTGACGGTCTTGGTATGGCAGCTCGTGCAGGTATTCCATTACAAGATATGGAATTCTGGCAGTTCCACCCTACAGGTGTTGCGGGCGCAGGCGTATTGCTAACTGAAGGTTGTCGTGGTGAAGGTGCAATCCTTCGTAACAAAGATGGCGAACCGTTCATGGAACGTTATGCTCCAACTTTGAAAGACTTGGCACCACGTGACTTCGTATCACGTTCTATGGACCAAGAGATCAAAGAAGGTCGTGGCTGTGGTCCTAAAGGTGATTATATCCTTCTTGATATGACGCACCTGGGTGCGGATACGATCATGAAACGTCTTCCATCTGTATTTGAGATTGGTAAGAAATTCGCGAACGTTGATATCACCAAAGAGCCAATTCCAGTAGTGCCAACAATCCATTACCAAATGGGTGGTATTCCTACGAATATTCATGGTCAGGTTGTTGTTCCAGAGTCTCCAGAAACTGAAGCACTGGTTACTCACTACGACAAAAACACTGATACATACTCTACTAACCAAGAAGGCCGTAACTTCACTAAACCAGTGAAAGGTTTCTATGCGATTGGTGAATGTTCTTGTGTATCTGTACATGGTGCAAACCGTCTAGGTACAAACTCACTGCTTGACTTGGTTGTATTTGGTAAGGCTGCCGGTCAGCACATCATCGATTATGTGACTAAACACCACGGTGATGAATATGAACCGCTTCCTACCACTGTACTTGAGCAAACTGTTGCACGTATTCGTAAACTTGACGAATCAACGACAGGTGAAAATGCTCAAGAAGTTGCTGATGCGATTCGTGACATCGTTCAAGACCACGCTGGTGTATTCCGTACATCTGCACTTCTTGAAGAAGGTGTGAAACAGATTCTTGCAATTGAACCGCGCGTGCGCAACATTCACTTGAAAGACAAATCTAAAGTATTCAACACAGCACGTATTGAAGCACTTGAAGTTGAAAACTTGTATGAAGTTGCTAAAGCGACTCTAATTTCAGCTGCAGCGCGTAAAGAATGCCGTGGTGCACATACGGTAGTAGACTTTGAAGAGTCTCCTGACCATCCTGCATACCCATACGGTCGTCGTGATGATGAGTGGATGAAGCACACATTATGGTTCTCTGCGGACAACCGTCTTGAGTATAAGCCAGTACGTTACCGTCCATTGTCAGTTGATGCAATTCCACCTAAACCACGTACATTCTAATTCGGAGAAGTAAGATGAGTAGAGGTACTCGTACATTTAATATCTACCGCTACGATCCTGATAAGGATGCAGCACCGTACATGCAAACTTTTAAACTGGAATTGACTGACAAGCACCGTATGTTGCTTGACGCACTTCTGGCATTAAAAGTACAAGACGAATCTTTAACGTTCCGTCGCTCATGTCGTGAAGGTATTTGTGGTTCTGATGGTGTAAACATCAATGGTAAAAACGGTCTTGCATGTCTGTGGAACCTGAATGATTTACCAGAAACAATCACAATCCGTCCACTGCCAGGTCTTCCAGTAGTTAAAGACCTTGTTGTAGACATGAATCAGTTCTACGATCAGTACAACAAAATTCATCCGTTCTTGATCAATAATCAGCCTGCACCGCCTAAAGAGCGTCTACAGTCTCCTGAAGAACGTGAACATCTTGATGGTCTGTACGAATGTATTCTTTGTGCATGCTGTTCAACTTCATGTCCGTCATTCTGGTGGAATCCTGATAAGTTCTTGGGTCCTTCAGCATTGTTGAATGCTTACCGCTTCATCATTGACTCACGTGATACAGCAACTCAAGAGCGTTTGGCTCGTCTTGACGACCCATTCTCGCTGTTCCGTTGTAAAGGCATCATGAACTGTGTATCTGTATGTCCTAAAGGCTTGAACCCTACCAAAGCAATCGGTCACATCCGTAACATGCTTCTAGATATGGCTGGCTAATTCAGACTGCGAATAACAGTTTGTCAAAAAAGCACACCACTTGGTGTGCTTTTTGCTTTATAGGGGCGCTGAAAAGGGTAAGACTAGTCGAAAAGCAGGTGTTATCAGCAGGAGTTCTGGTGCAATCATAAAGGGTGATGAATCATTTCAGAGCATTTTACTCAGGTTTGTGCACTAATATGATGTAGTTCGATTTATTTATGATTTTTAGATGTAAAACTGACCTGAAAAAGATTCCCGATAATGTTATTATATAACGCAAGATTGCAAAGGGAGTGGATTGGAAGATTTACTCTCTTTTTGTTTATCAGTGGTATGGTGGATGGATGTAGGACTTTAGTCTACGGAGATTGTATTTTTCATTTAAAGCTCCCTATGTTAGAGTAATTTCTGGTTGATGTATTTGACTAAAAAACACACATTTCTCGTCAAAAAAATCAATTGATTAGTCGAGATCGTGATAGCATTTAGCATAAGATTATATCCAAAAAATGTAAGGATTAATGTACACTTTTTAAACACGGAAAAACCTGCGACTGGTATATAAAGGTAAGTTAGAGTCGCTTTAGAAAAAATACAGCTTAAGCCTTTGTTTTTTCTAAGTCGATTTGCAAAAAAATTGCTCGGTTTTTATCGGGTATTCGATGAGTGATGATGCCGCTGAGGGGCGTTATTGTTCATTAAACATATCAAGAGTTGCTCTTGGTGTGGTGATAGCGCCTCATGGCTTATGCCTTATGGGGGACTAATGTCATCTTACCAATTTGACATTACTAATCCTGGGTTTTGCTTAAAAAGCATCCTGAAAATGTTTTTGCAATAGGAAATGGGTCCACAAATGCAAGAAGTTGCTGACGCTCTGCGTCTTGACACTGAACTTAGCGCTGATAGTGCAGCGTATATTGAAGAACTTTATGAGCAGTATCTGACCGCTCCAGACTCAGTGGGTGCTGACTGGCAGGAATACTTCGGTAAGTTCCCTAAAGGTGACCAACCACACAGCAATGTACGTGAGCAATTCCTACTGTTAGGTCGTAATTCAAGCCGTGTTCAGCCTGTCATTCAAGCGACAGTAAGTTCTGATCACGAGCGTCGTCAAATTGGCGTATTACAACTCATTGCGGCTTATCGTAACCGTGGTCACCAGAAAGCTAAATTAGATCCATTAGGTCTTGCAAAACGCGAACAAGCATTTGACTTAGAACTGGATGCACATGGTTTAACCAAGTCTGATTTAGACACAGTATTCAATACTGGTAATCTTGCGATCGGTAAAGAAGAAGCAACGCTTGCTGAAATTCTTGCTGCATTAGAGTCTACATACTGCGGTACTGTTGGTTCAGAATACATGCACATCGTTGACACCAAGGAAAAACGTTGGATTCAACAACGTCTTGAAGGTGCACGTGGCCAGTTTGGTTTCAACACACAACAGAAAAAACATGTACTTGAACGTTTGACTGCAGCTGAAGGCTTAGAAAAATACTTAGGTAATAAATTCGTTGGTGCAAAACGTTTCGGTGTTGAAGGCGGTGAGTCTTTCATTCCGATGGTTGATGCAGTGATTCAACGTGCAGGTTCTGTTGGCTGTAAAGAAGTTGTAATCGGTATGCCACACCGTGGCCGTCTGAACCTTCTGGTTAACATCATGGGTAAAAACCCGGCTGACCTGTTTGGCGAATTCGAAGGTAAGTCTCTTCATAAGAAAGGTTCTGGTGACGTTAAGTATCACCAAGGTTTCTCGTCTAACGTAATGACTCCAGGTGGCGAAGTACACTTGGCATTGGCGTTTAACCCATCACACCTTGAAATCGTTGGACCGGTAGTTGAAGGTTCGGTACGTGCTCGTCAGGTACGTCGTAAAGACATCGGTGGTGATGACGTATTACCAATCATCGTTCACGGTGATGCAGCATTTGCAGGTCAAGGTGTCAATCAGGAAACCTTCCAGATGTCACAAACGCGTGGCTACACCGTTGGTGGTACAGTGCACATTGTTGTGAACAACCAAGTTGGTTTCACCACTTCTGATCCACGTGATGCACGTTCTACAGAATACTGTACTGACATCGCGAAAATGATTCAGGCACCGATCTTCCATGTCAATGGTGATGATCCGGAAGCTGTATTGTTTGTTGCTCAGCTTGCACATGATTTCCGTCA
The DNA here is from genome assembly GCF_000264725.1 of Acinetobacter sp. HA. NCBI lineage: Bacteria > Pseudomonadati > Pseudomonadota > Gammaproteobacteria > Moraxellales > Moraxellaceae > Acinetobacter > Acinetobacter sp. HA. The sequence goes on from NZ_AJXD01000001.1 coordinate 7,880, forward strand.
TACTTTCCGTAAAGACGTGGTTATCGACATGTTCTGTTATCGTCGTCGTGGTCACAACGAAGCGGATGAACCAGCTGCAACTCAGCCAATGATGTACCAAGTCATCAACAAGAAAGCGACGACTCGTACTTTGTATGCTGACAAACTTGTTCAAGAAGGCATCCTTGACCGCGCAACTGCAGATCAAATGGTTGAAAACTATCGTTCAGACCTTGAAGCAGGTAAACACGTTGCCAATGCCTTGGTATTAGAGCCGAACAAGAAAATGTTCGTAGACTGGTCTCCGTACTTAGGTCACGACTACACAGACGAGTGGGATACAACTTGTGATCTAGAACGTCTTAAAGAACTTGGTCGTAAAATGCGTGAGCTTCCAGAAGGCTTCGTGATGCAGCGTCAGGTTTCTAAAGTGATTGATGACCGTCTGAAAATGCAGACTGGTGAAATGCCATTGAACTGGGGTGCTGCTGAAACTCTAGCATATGCATCGCTTCTAGACGATGGCTACTTGGTTCGTTTAACTGGCGAAGACGTGGGTCGCGGTACCTTCTCACACCGTCATGCAAAACTGCATAACCAGGTAGATGGCTCAACCTATATTCCACTTTGTCATATCAAAGAGAATCAGCCACGCGTTGCGATCTATGATTCATTATTGTCTGAAATGGCAGTATTGGCATTTGAATACGGCTATGCGACGACTCTTCCTAAGAGCTTGATCATCTGGGAAGCTCAGTTTGGTGACTTCGCGAACTGTGCACAGGTTGTGATCGACCAGTTCATCTCATCTGGTGAAACCAAGTGGGAACGTGTATGTGGTCTGACTATGCTTCTACCACACGGCTTCGAAGGTCAAGGTCCAGAGCATTCATCTGCACGTCTTGAGCGCTTCCTGCAGTTATGTGCAGAAGACAACATGCAAGTGATGACTCCAACTACACCTGCACAGATCTTCCATGCATTACGTCGTCAGGCAATCCGCCCAATCCGTAAGCCAATGATCATCATGTCGCCAAAATCATTACTGCGTCACAAGTTAGCTGTGTCTAACCTTGATGAACTTGCAAGCGGCACATTCCAGACTGTGATCGATGAAGTAGATAACATCAACAAATCAGACGTAACTCGTCTGGTGCTGTGTGGTGGTAAGGTTTACTACGACCTAGTTGAAAAACGTCGTGAAAAAGAATTGAACAATACAGCGATTGTTCGTATTGAACAATTATATCCGTACCCAGAAGCACGTCTTGCTGAAGTTCTTGCTCAGTATCCAAACCTGAAAGAGCTGGTTTGGGCTCAAGAGGAACCGAAGAACCAAGGTGCTTGGCTCTTCATCGCGCCACGTCTGTATGACGACGTAATGAAGTCTGGTAAACAGGTTCGTATTAGCTACGCTGGCCGTGAAGCTTCTGCTGCACCGGCGTGTGGTTCACCATATTTGCATGCAAAACAACAAGCTCAGCTCGTTAACGACGCTCTAGCGATCGATGCTGAATAATCCAGGAGATTCTAAGTAATGGCAACCGAAATTAAAGCACCGGTATTTCCAGAGTCAGTTGCGGACGGTACGATCGCAACTTGGCACAAACAACCAGGTGAAGCAGTATCACGTGATGAAGTGATCTGTGATATTGAGACTGATAAAGTTGTTTTAGAAGTTGTTGCTCCTGCTGACGGTACAATTGCATCAATCATCAAAAATGAAGGCGACACAGTGCTTTCTGCTGAAGTGATTGCTCAATTTGAAGAAGGTGCTGTTTCTGGCGCTACACAAACTCAAGCAGTTCAATCTGAAGAGAAAGTTGAGCAAGCTGCTGCACAAACTGAAGCGGGTAATTCGCCGATTGTTGAGCGTACTCAAGTTGCTGACCAGGCACCTGCAGTACGTAAAGCTTTAACTGAATCTGGTATTGCTGCATCTGACGTATCTGGTACAGGTCGTGGCGGTCGCATCACCAAAGAAGATGTTGCAAACCACCAAGCGAAACCAGCAGCACCTGCTGCTGCACCGCTGAGCGTTGCAGTTGGTGAGCGTATCGAAAAACGTGTACCTATGACTCGTCTACGTAAACGTGTTGCTGAACGTCTGCTTGCTGCGACTCAAGAAACAGCAATGTTGACTACGTTCAACGAAGTAAACATGAAACCAATCATGGAAATGCGTAACCAGTACAAAGATGCGTTTGAAAAACGTCATGGTGCGCGTCTTGGCTTTATGTCATTCTTCGTTAAAGCAGCGACTGAAGCGCTTAAACGCTACCCAGCAGTGAATGCGTCTATCGATGGTGACGACATCGTTTACCATGGTTACTATGACATCGGTGTAGCGGTTTCTTCTGACCGTGGTCTGGTGGTTCCTGTACTTCGTGATACAGACCGCATGAACTATGCTGAAGTTGAAAATGGTATCCGTGCATACGCTGGTAAGGCGCGTGAAGGTAAACTTGCAATTGAAGACATGACTGGTGGTACTTTCACAATTACCAACGGTGGTACTTTCGGTTCATTGCTTTCAACTCCAATCTTGAACACGCCTCAAACTGCGATTCTGGGTATGCATAAAATCCAGGAACGTCCTATGGCAGTGAATGGTCAAGTTGAAATCTTGCCAATGATGTACCTTGCGCTTTCTTATGACCACCGTCTAATCGATGGTAAAGAAGCTGTAGGTTTCCTTGTAACAATCAAAGAATTGTTAGAAGAGCCAGCACGTCTTATCCTTGATCTATAATTTTAGTTTTTAAGAATAATCAGAGCAAGTTCGAAGCGATCCTTTGAACTCGTTTTTGGAGATACAAATGTCTCAGTTTGATTTAGTTGTAATCGGTGGTGGTCCAGGCGGCTATGAAGCTGCTATTCGTGCAGCTCAACTTGGTTTTAAAGTTGCGTGTATCGAAAAACGTATTCATAAAGGTAAACCTTCTCTAGGCGGTACTTGCTTAAACGTAGGTTGTATCCCTTCTAAGGCACTTCTGGATTCTTCTCACCGTTATGAAGATACTGTTCATCATCTAGATGATCACGGTATTACGACTGGTGAAGTCGCATTTGATTTGTCTAAAATGCTTGCGCGTAAAGATAAAATCGTAAACCAATTGACCATGGGTATCGACGGTCTGCTTAAAGGCAATGGCGTTGAATGGTTAAAAGGTACTGGTAAATTACTCGCTGGCAAAAAAGTTGAGTTTGTTTCACATGAAGGCGAAACTCAAGTTTTAGAACCTAAATACGTGATTCTTGCAACTGGTTCTGTGCCGGTAAATATTCCTGTTGCTCCTGTAGATCAAGACATTATTGTTGACTCTACTGGCGCGCTTGAATTCCAGGAAGTGCCTAAGCGTTTAGGTGTAATTGGTGCAGGTGTAATCGGTCTTGAACTTGGTTCAGTATGGCGTCGTCTGGGTGCTGAAGTTGTTGTATTTGAAGCAATGGATGCATTCTTACCAATGGCTGATAAAGCATTGGCAAAAGACTACCAAAAAGTATTGACGAAGCAAGGTCTGGATATCCGTGTTGGTGCGAAAGTATCTGGTACTGAAGTGAATGGCCGTGAAGTTACTGTTCAGTACACTCAAGGTGGCGAAGACAAAACTCAAACTTTCGACAAGTTGATCGTTTGTGTAGGTCGTCGTGCTTATGCTGAAGGTCTATTGGCTGAAGATTCAGGTATTAAATTGACTGAACGTGGTTTAGTTGAAGTAAACGATTGGTGTGCAACTTCTGTTGAAGGCGTATACGCGATTGGTGACTTGGTACGTGGTCCAATGCTTGCACATAAAGCAATGGAAGAAGGCGTAATGGCAGTTGAACGTATTCACGGTCACGCTGCACAAGTCAACTACGACACGATCATTTCTGTAATTTATACACATCCAGAAGCGGCGTGGGTAGGTTTAACAGAAGAGCAAGCGAAAGAAAAAGGCATTGAGGTGAAAACTGGTCAATTCGGTTTCGCTGCGAACGGCCGTGCAATGGCTGCTGGCGAAAATGCTGGTTTCGTGAAGTTTGTTGCTGATGCGAAAACAGACCGTCTACTTGGTATGCACGTGATTGGACCTGCTGCGTCTGACATCGTTCACCAAGGTATGATCGCACTTGAATTTGTATCTTCAGTAGAAGACTTGCAGTTGATGACTTTCGGTCACCCAACTTTCTCTGAAGTCGTACATGAAGCTGCTCTGGCAGTGGATGGTCGTGCAATTCACGCGATCCAGCGTAAGCGTAAGTAATAAAAAAGAGCGGCTTAGGCCGCTCTTTTTACATTTGATGGTTGTTTTTATTAGAACAATCATCTAAAAATAAAGATAAGAATCAAAACATCGTTTTAATAAATTCCAATATCGATGTTGCAGCGCCACAGGATATTGGACGCAGTAATAACAAAGTGAAAAAGTAGTAAAAGGTCAATCAATGAATTTACATGAGTATCAAGCAAAAGCGTTATTAAAAAATATGGCATGCCAGTTCAGGAAGGTATTCTTGCGACAAATGCTGAAGAAACAGTGCAGGCTTTTCAACAGCTGGGCGGAAAATTTGCCGTATTAAAAGCCCAGGTGCATGCCGGGGGGCGTGGTAAGGCGGGTGGGGTAAAGGTAGTTAAATCTGCCGACGAAGCCGCTGAATATGCCAATCAAATTATTGGCTCACGTTTAGTGACTTATCAAACCGATGCCAATGGTCAACCAGTCAACAGCATTCTGGTCTCTGAAGATGTTTATCCGGTAGAGCGTGAACTTTATCTGGGTGCTGTGGTAGACCGTTCAACTCGCCGTATTACCTTTATGGCATCGACTGAAGGCGGTGTTGAAATTGAAAAAGTGGCAGAAGAAACGCCTGAAAAAATTATTAAAGTTGAAGTTGATCCACTCGTTGGTTTATTGCCGTTCCAGGCACGTGAAGTTGCATTTGCTTTAAACCTTAAAGATGGACAAATCAATCAATTTGTTAAAGTCATGACTGCAGCTTATCAAGCCTTTTTGGAAAATGATTTTGCTCTGTTTGAAATCAATCCGCTATCAGTCCGTGAAAATGGCGACATTCTTTGTGTCGATGCCAAAGTAGGGATCGATTCGAACGCGCTGTATCGTTTGCCTGAAGTGGCGGCACTACGCGATAAATCACAAGAGAATGAGCGTGAGCTAAAAGCCTCTGAATTTGATCTGAACTATGTTGCCTTGGAAGGTAATATTGGTTGTATGGTCAATGGTGCAGGTCTTGCGATGGCCACCATGGATATTATCAAGCTTTATGGTGGTCAGCCCGCTAACTTCCTCGATGTCGGTGGTGGTGCAACCAAAGAGCGGGTGATTGAGGCGTTCAAAATTATTTTGGCAGATACTTCTGTACAAGGTGTGTTGATTAATATTTTTGGTGGAATTGTACGTTGCGACATGATCGCTGAAGCAATTATTGCAGCAGTTCAAGAAGTAAATGTCACTGTGCCGGTTGTGGTTCGCCTTGAAGGGAACAATGCTGAGCTTGGTGCCAAATTACTGGATGAATCTGGTTTGAAATTAATTTCTGCAAATGGCCTGGCCGATGCTGCAGAAAAAATTGTTGCTGCAGTAAAAGCTTAAGGAGTATCACAATGAGCGTATTAATTAATAAAGACACCAAAGTTTTAGTTCAGGGTTTTACTGGTAAAAACGGAACTTTTCATTCCGAGCAGGCAATTGCTTACGGTACTAAAGTGGTCGGTGGGGTAACACCGGGCAAAGGTGGTCAATCACATCTGGATCTGCCAGTATTTAATACCATGCGTGAAGCGGTAACAGAAACTCAGGCCGATGCTTCTGTAATTTATGTACCTGCACCATTTGTATTAGACTCTATTGTGGAAGCGGTTGACTCAGGTATTGAGCTGATTGTAGTGATTACTGAAGGTGTACCAACACTGGACATGCTAAAAGCCAAGCGCTATCTGGAAACCAATGGTAATGGCACGCGTCTGATTGGCCCAAACTGTCCGGGTATTATTACGCCTGAAGAATGCAAAATCGGAATTATGCCAGGCCATATCCATAAGAAAGGCAAGATCGGGATTATCTCTCGTTCAGGTACTCTGACTTATGAGGCTGTATCGCAAACGACTAAACTGGGTCTAGGTCAATCGACGTGTATTGGTATCGGTGGTGATCCAATTCCAGGTATGAACCAGATTGACTGCTTGAAACTGTTTGAAGAAGACCCTGAAACAGAAGCTATTATCATGATTGGTGAGATTGGTGGTACAGCTGAAGAAGAAGCTGCTGAATATATTCAGTCTAATGTAACTAAGCCTGTGGTGGGTTATATTGCGGGTGTGACAGCACCGAAAGGAAAACGTATGGGACATGCCGGTGCGATTATTTCAGGTGGCAAAGGCACCGCGGAAGAAAAATTTGCAGCCTTTGAACGTGCTGGCATGGCTTATACCCGTAGTCCTGCTGAGCTTGGTTCGACCATGTATCAGTTGCTGAAAGATAAAGGCTTAATCTAAACAATAAAAGTCCAACATAAAGCCCTCTTATTGAGGGCTTTTTTTAGAAGAAATACATAATAGTTTGGTCTGACAGGATGAAATTGTGAGCTAAATCGCACTTTGTTATAATGTTTGTATAAATAAAATACATAACAAGACAAATGCCAATGCTAAATAACAATAACTATTACTCAATCGCCTATGTGTTGCTTGCTACAGGAATCAGCTTGAATCCTTTATATGCAGCTATTACAGACACGCAAAGGCATCAGGTGGTCAAGCAAATTAAGTCTGGGGATACCCAAAAAGGTCTTAAAATACTCGCAGAAATGGTACGCAAAGATCCTGCGAACATGAACCTGCTGGCTGACTTTATTTTGTTAAGCCGACAATATAATTCCCCCCTAATTCAGCAAGATTACAATCTGAATCACTTAAAAATTTCAACATATCCAGTCTATGGGCAACTGCCTCTGGTGATGTTATTGCGTGATCAGGGTAAATTTTTGCTGGCTGAACAATATGCAGCAAAATTTCAGAAAAACAGCACAAGTGATATTCCATGGGATTTATACCGTGGCATGTTGCTTGCGGAAAGTGGTCAGTTGGAGCAGGCAGAGCAACAAATCAGGAAAGTTGACCAGAAACAGCTGAATGCTGATCAGCTGGTACAATTGGCTTATACCTATCGCTTATTAAGACAACCTATACAGGCACTGAATACCGCAACTCGCGCTTTATCGATGAGTCGTTCGGAAAGTGTGCAGGAACAGTATGTGCTGGCTTTGGCAGCCAGTGCTGATTATGACAGTGCAAACCGTTATTTACAGCAGGAGGGTAAAGGGCAAAGTCGTCTCAAACATGAAGTACAGCTGATCAAGTTTAGTCAACATATTCGTAATGCCATTGATTTCTATAAAGTACAAAGTGAAAAGGATCAGGGCAAAATTGCCTATACAGAGCTGGATCAGGTGATTTCGGAAATGCAGGCTTATGAAAATGAGCTAGCCCAATATCCCGAGTTACGTCAAAGATTTTATTATGAATATATTTTTGCCTTAAGTGCACGGCAACGTTCTGCTGAAGCTTTGGCCCAACTGGCTAAAATCAATCAGCCGGTAGAACAGATGCCTGCCTATACCAGACATGCACTAGCTGATAGCTATTTGCGCAACCATAAACCAAAGCAGGCGGAAATATTGTACCGCAGTCTGTTTAAAGAAAAGAACTATGTGGACTATGACGTCTATGCAGGTCTGTACTATAGCTTGATTGAACAAGAAAAATTTAAAGCCGCTGATGAAGTAATTAAGGAAATGGATCAGCGCTTACCAATCTTCTTCTATAGTCAGGCTAAAGGTGTAGACCGTACGATTCATATGGACCGGGATGAGTATGTGATCTTAAGAGGTCTTCATTATAGTTATAAAAACCAGCTGGATAAGGCAGAACTGTATTTTCAGGACCTGGTAAATAAATCTCCAGGAAATCGTAATTACATCAATTATCTTGCGACTATACAGCGTTGGCGTGAAAAACCTTTGCAAGCACAGGCAACAGTTTCCTTACTCAATGGTACAGAGCCATCAACACAAGCCACCCGAATTAATAGCATGCAAAATGCACAAGCTGTCTTTGATGTGCAGACATGGCGTAGTAGCAATACTGATCTTTTAGAGCGGGCAGGAACTGATACCGGGGTAGTACGTAGTCATAAGGAGCTCAAAGATCGTGAGCGGTTTACCATTTCACATAATAGTCTTTATGCGAAAAGTGAAACGGATGATCAAGATCTGGTCAATAATCTGAATGGTTCTCGTGAGAAACAAAGCTGGACGCGACTCAATACCCCATGGTTTTCGGATTATTACCGTGCTTTTGTGGAGCATCAGTACCGTAGTGGAGAGTATGAAGAAGGTAAGCGAGATGATCAACGGATCGGTGTAGGACTGGAATGGGTCGATAACCGTAAGTATGCCACTATAGCACTTTCACAAGCGACCGAGGGTGATCGCTTTGGTGTGAATATAACCTGGAATCACTGGTTAAGTGATCACTGGAATTATGGTCTGGCTTATAACAGCCAGGCAGAGATTCCATTGCAGATACAGGATGAACATGAAGGGCAGTCTTATCGTTTCGACTTAAACTGGCAACAGCATGAATCTACAAAGGCTGGATTGAGCTATCAGTTTACTGATATTGATGACGGAAATGAGCGTCAGGAACTAGGTACCTATTTCAAGCAACGTATTTTCCAGTCTCCACATCATTTAACCCATCTGAACTTATATGGATTTTGGGCATCGAATAAAGATGATGTAGAAACTTCCTATTTCAATCCATCTTCAAGTTGGAGTGCAGAAGCAGGTCTGGAACATGATTGGGTAACCTGGCGTAGTTATGATCAGTCGTTGACTCAACGTTTTTCATTAAATCTTGGTGTATTTGACCAGGAAGATTATGACTCAGGCCTGATTTATTTGGCGAAATATCAACACCTCTGGCAAATCACCAGAACTTGGTCCCTGAATTATGGGGTGTCCTATGGGCAACACCCTTATGACGGTGAAGATGAAAATAGACTCGAAGCAAGTTTTGGATTTGAAGGGAGATTCTAATGAAAACAATAAAAAATACACTCGCTCTATTAGGATGCTTAACTCTTTTTATGGCATATACTCATGCTGAAAATAAAGCGATGGATCTGCCTGAAAACCAGTTCGTAACACTCACTTTTCATGATGTCAGGAATGATGTAGCACGTCAGGGTGATCGTGATCAATATGCAATTAGTACTGAATATTTGGCGCAATATTTTGCTTGGTTAAAACGTGAAGGTTGGAAAACTATTTCTTTGGAAGATATCCGCCGTGCCCGTGAGAAAAAAATTCCATTACCAGAAAAATCGGTACTTTTGACCTTCGATGATGGGGCACTAAGCGGATATACCCAAGTATTTCCTTTATTAAGGCAATATAAATTACATGCCGTTTTTGCTATTCCAACCAGCTGGATTGGTACCAAGCATAAAGATGCCATAGAGTCCTATGGGGCAAATAATCTGATGAATTGGGACCAGATGCGGGAAATGCAAAATAGTGGCTTGGTCGAGTTTGTATCGCATTCACATAATCTGCATCGTGGAGTTATTTCGAATCCACAAAGAAATATGCAGCCTGCTGCAACTGCACGTATATATGATCTGACAAAGGCACGTTATGAATCTGACCTCGCTTATAGGCAGCGTGTGCTGGAAGACTTAAAGCGTTCTAAAGCCATTCTGGAACAGGAATTGTCAGTACCGACTCATGCTATTTTCTGGCCCTATGGTGCTGTAACAGCAGAAACAGAAGATATTGCTAAGCAGGCAGGACTAAGCATGTCTTTTAGCCTCGGGACTATGGCGCCATTGGCTGATTCAGTAAAAACTTATCAGCGTGCCTTGATTATGAATAACCCGAACCTGGCAGAAATTAAAGAGGCAATGTCTGAGTTTTTGTATCACACCAAGCAACCCTATCTGGAGCAGAAGAGCTTTATTCAGTTTAATTTGAAAGATCTTGCGCAGCCCAGTATAAAACAGGCTGATGAAAAACTCGGTCAGTTCCTCAACCAGTTAGATGCGCTGAAAACCAATCAGCTGATCTTGAAACCTGTTGCCGATCTCGATGGTAATGGCACGGTTGATGTAGCTTACTTCCCGAACAGCCAGTTAAAAATGCAACAGGATTTACTGAACCGTACTTTATGGCAAGCACGTACCCGTACGTATCAGCGTGTTTATGCAGAGTTACCGCTCAGTATGATGAATCAGGGCTATAATATGGTCCAGCTGGTTGAAGATATATTCAAATATAACAGCAATCTGGAAGGCTTGGTGATAGATGCTGGCCAAGAGTTAAATTGTGCTGTAGAGAGTACACAGTGGTCGGCTGAATGTAAGAAACAGATTGAGCGAGTTATTAACTTAAAACAAAATACGAGTCGACGTGCCAAATACTATGCCAATATCAGTAATGTCTATTTGGCAGTACTGAAAATAAATACCCATAAAACTATGGGCTGAAGGCCTTATTTGAAACCTTAGCAGATGATTCAGACTATATCTATCTGGTTTTGGATCAAAAAACCAGCAAAGCTGAGCATAACCAGTTGCTCAAAAATATTCAGCAGTTGACCTCCGTACAAAAACAACGTTTGATGATCGGTTTTGATTTGGCAGGTCAATCAGAACAAGATCAATGGATTACTAATAGTATTGCGAATTTACGTAGACAAGGTATCCAGAAGATTTCGCTTGAAAATTATAACTTTAAAAATGCCGGGCAGGTTCAACAGAGACTTTATGCATCGATTAGCTTAAACAGTAATCCTTTCGTTTATCGTGATCCCTTTCAGGCTCAGCAGGGAGAACGTAAATGATTAATAGTATCAGTTTACATGATGTCATCTTTGGCTTTGCTTTTTTCTATCCATTGTTTATGGCCTGGATGTGGATTGCTGGCGGAATCTGGTTTTTTATAAAACGCGAACTGAATCAGAAAGCATTACCTGAACCCAAAGAAGCAGGTTGTAGTATTTTAATTCCCTGTTTTAATGAGGCTGAACAGGTCAAGCAAACTATTCGCTATGCCATGCAAAGTCAGTATCCAAAATTTGAAGTGATTGCGATTAACGATGGCAGTTCGGATCAGACTGGAGAGATTCTAAATGAACTGGCAGAAAAATATCCAAAATTACGTGTAGTACATTTGGCAGAGAACCAGGGTAAAGCGTATGCACTACGTGCAGGCGCAATGGTAAGTGGTTATGAGTACCTGATCTGTATTGATGGCGATGCTTTAATGCATCCACATTGTGTACTCTGGATGATGCACCACTTAACCATGTTCCCGCGTGTCGGAGCGGTAACGGGTAACCCGCGTATTATCAATCGCTCCAGCATACTAGGCAAAGTCCAGGTTGGAGAATTTTCTTCTATTATCGGATTGATTAAGCGGGCACAACGTACTTATGGTCGTATTTTCACTGTCTCTGGTGTTTGTGCCGGATTTAGAAAAACTGCTCTGGATCGTATTGGTTACTGGCGTGATGACATGATTACCGAAGATATTGATGTGTCATGGCGTTTGCAGTTTGATCATTGGGATGTGCAGTATGTCCCTCAAGCACTCACCTATATTTATATGCCCGAAACTTTTAAAGGGTTGTGGCAGCAGCGATTACGCTGGGCACAAGGTGGTATTGAAGTACTCTTTGCCTATATTCCTAAAATATTTAAATGGCGTTTGCGCCGCATGTGGCCGATCGCACTGGAATCTGTGATTAGCGTGTTATGGGCATATACCATGTTTGGTGTATTTGTCTTGTTCTTTTATGGTTTGTTCTTTCCTGTGGCCCCAGAGTGGTATATCAATTCTCTGTTGCCGCAGTGGTATGGTGTGATTCTCGGCGCAAGCTGTTTGATTCAGTTCATGGTCAGTCTATGGATTGACCGCAGATATGATAAAGGTCGAATGTTTAGAAGTTATTTCTGGGTAATCTGGTACCCACTATTTTTCTGGATTTTAACCATGTTAACGACCGTTGTATCGTTGCCGAAGACCATTTTTAAAACCCAAACCCGTGCACGGTGGATCAGTCCAGACCGAGGCTTCCGTGGTGAAACAGAGGTAAAATAAGGTGAAAAACAATAAAAATATTCCTGCCAAGCCGCAGGTTAAAATTGCCGAGTATATGGAGCTCCCAACAACTGTTGAACTTTCTGAACTCAGTGTCGCAGCAACTGTTAAAGAATCTAAACTCGATATTCCGGAGTATATCGATGTTCCAGAATATGTAAGTGGTCGAACGAGTGGTTATAGCCTGATGGCACTAGGCTGGATGGCGTGGATATGGTTATTTATGCCATTGGCCTCCCTGGGTTTATGGTGGTTTGAATCGAGTCTGATTGTTGATCATGTGTTAATAGACCATAAACCTTATCAGGGAATGACGCTACTTGAGCTGGCCCTACTGATTATTATTGCTTTTTCAAGCTTGCTGTTATGGGCGTGTTATAACTGGATCCGATTCAATCGAGTAGATCGGCGTTCGGCACCTAGACCGGTTGAACTTCAGGAGATTGCTTATAGCTTTGAGGTTGAAAAGCATGCTCTACTGGAAATGGTACAGGCCAAACAATTGACCCTGTACTATAATCAGGAGGGGAGATTAGAGCAGTACGACATACAAGGTAGGCCTATGAAAATTTCTTTGGCTTAAAAATCGTTGCATGTGGGTGTGGCATAAAAGGATCTTCTGGATAATAGCCAATATGCTGCACTCCTTGTTCTTTTAATAGATGTACCGTTTCTAATAACTCCTCATTTGAAAGTTTATGCTGTGTATTCCAGTCTATGGTTTGAATTTCAAAAATGGTCCGAGATAGAGTAGGGTCATACTGCCGTGCTTTTTCTACCAAATTAAGATAGAACTTGGAATGGTCCGGAGCTTTTTCCATATAGGGCATAGCCATAACAGCATTATAATCATAATGCTGTAGGGTACTTGAGGTTGATTGTGCAAACCATTTCTCGCTTTCAGGATTTAACATCACAGGCGCATAAGAGTTTCGGGCGAATTTGAGGGAGGGATGGGTGATTTTAAGCTTATTACTCAATTTTAAAGCAAGGTTATCTAAATAGGCGGTTTTAGCTTTAGCAAACTTCATTTGTTCTGGATGTTGAGGATGACGTAATATTTTTTCAGCATCTTTAAATCCCCAATATTTATATACTTGCATGGCAGAGGGGGAACTATCCTCATAGTCATTCAAGGTAATATCATCATGATACAAAATACCGTCCACAGTTATTTTATCTGTTAATGCCTTATAGATATCATAGACATAATCAAAGTTTTTTGGATCAAATGGCGACAGGCGAATATAACCTTTTATGTTCTGATTTGTAGTTTCTACATAATTTGCCCGGTAGTGCTTTGGCAGTTCCCAAGCCCACATGGGTAACCAGGCATAGATTTTTTTAACAGTGGTGCGATTTCGAATCTGTTCAGTGACTTTTTTAAATAAATCTTCCCTGACAGGCATATGTGGGTTAGGGAAATACACTTCATTTGCTGAACCATTAGCATCCTCATCAGCATAAGCCTGTAAAAAAATAGTATTAGGCTGGACAGTCTCTATACGCTTGATTAACTGGTTAATATTACGTGTCATCTGACGTGGATCAGGGTCATAAATATAGTCTAAATCAAGATGCATAATTGACATCTCTAATTGTTGGTTCTTCTGGTACCTTTCAATTAATGATGAAAAAGATAAAGGTTTGGTCAGGGCATTTGACGAGCTAGAAAAGGTGCTAAGTAAACTTAAAGAGGTAATTAAACCTAAGCTTAAAGTTATATTGAGTGCAGATTTTCTGGAAGGAGTTGTATTTTTCATTATGCTATCCAGTAATTATCGTTGTTATAAATTTTCTTATCTTAATAATCCATCATGAGAATGATGCTTATTCGCTTTCTTTACTGATAGCATGTTTATTTGAAAATATATGTGTAATTTTTGAAAAAAGCTTCCATCTTGGAAGCTTTTTTGTTTTAAAAATTTTAGCGATAAATTTTTAGGTTTTCGTTTTTAAACTTTGTGTCATCCCATTAATATCACCACCCTGAATGCCTAACTCACTCATCAGACTGTCAATGAGCGGAGCTTGACTACGGTAGCGTAGAGCACTATTTACAACTTGGTCAGAGAGAGGAACATTACTACTTTCATGATGGGCATCTGCCTGACAAGAACCTGTATGTGCTCCGTGAAGGCCATTCACCTGAAGAATTTTTATATCATCAATGTTTTCCATTGGCTTAACGCTTTCACGGATAATTTCAGGTAGGTATTTGAGCATTGCCAGACGGATCTGCATTTCTACCTGCTCTGAAGACAGTACATTGTTAGCTTCATTCACTGCACGGGTACCTTCAGCATCGACCTGATACTGTTTCTCCATTGCCTGAGCCAGGAGAACTTTAGCATCTGCTTCCCCCTTGGCTTTTAAACGAACTTTTTCAGCTTCTGCTTCAGCGGCAATACGAATCGCTTCTGCATCATCAGCCGCTGCCTGTTTACCTGCTTCAGCAGCCACGGTAATCGCAATTGCATCTTTCTCGGCCTGTTCTTTGGCAGCCACCAGTTCAACTGCTTTTTGACGTTCTGCCTGCTGAATCTGACGTACTGTTACGACTTCTTCTTCAGCTTTTACTGCTTGAGCACGGGCAAGATCTGCTTGTGCTTTGGCTTCAGATTCGGCACGAGATTTTTCAGCAATCGCAATCGCACGGTCCTGTTCAGCCAGTTCAATGGTTTTCTTTTGTTCAACCTGAGCTTTTTGAATAATCTGTGCTTTCTGGATATTTTCATTTTCGACATCACGGGCAGCCAGAATACGTTTTAATTCTACTTCGCGTTCAGCCGCAATACGTGCTTCCTCTGCTTCACGTCTTTTAGCAGCTTCTTGGGCGGCAATTTCAGCCAGCTGTTCAGCGCGACGAATCGAAATCTCACGTTCCTGTTGCAGCTTGGCGTATTCTTCTTCACGAATAATCTGTAAGCGTGCCTGTTCAGCTTCAAGATTCTTGGTTTTAATTGCCAGGTCAGTATCCTGTTCAATATGGTTGCGTTTACGGCGACGGTCTTCAATGGTTTCAGTCAGTTTGGTCAGACCTTCAGCATCGAAAGCATTTTGTGGATTGAAATATTTGAAGCCAGTCTGATCCAGACCTGTTAAAGAAACAGTTTCAAGTTCAAGACCATTTTTATGCAGATCTTCCGACACGACTTGCTGTACTTTTTGTACAAAGTCGACACGCTTTTCATGAAGTTCTTCCATCGCCATTTCAGCAGCTACGGCACGTAACGAGTCCACGAATTTGCCCTCTACCAGATTTTTCAGCTCGTTCGGCGACATGGTTTTTTGACCAAGGGTTTGTGCTGCCGTTGCAATTGAATCTGCGGTTGGTTTAACCCGGACATAGAATTCGGCCATAACATCGACACGCATACGGTCGCGGGTAATCAGTGCCTGATCATCAGCACGGCGAACTTCCAGACGCAGGGTATTCATATTTACCGGTATAATTTCATGCAATACCGGCAGAACCAACGCACCACCGCCTAGAATGACTTTCTCCCCGCCAAAACCGGTACGGACAAAAGAAATTTCCTTACTTGAACGACGGTAAAGGCGAGCGATGATCAAACCAAAGGTGATCAGGCCGGCAAAGATAACCCCAGTAATGATTAAAATGTTATATAAATCAAAATTTAGCATTGTTGTTTGTTCTCTGTTTTAGCGTATTTGAAAATATAATTTTGGATTAAATAATAAATATAAAGTAAGAGAGAATAAGTATTTAGACTTTCATGGCCTGGAAGCCATTACGGGTTTTATCCATTAAAATTACAGATTGGCCCTGTTTCAGGATTTCACCATTGGCAGGTTCGACCAGCACATAATGGGTATGGCCATACTGATCCTGAACTTTGGCTTGTGCTGGTGAGTTGGCACGAGCATCGCCGAGGATAATGATTGCAGTTCGGCCAATCAGTTCTTCGATATGAATCGCAGTGGTTTCATCTTTTGGCAGGATCTTTTCAGCTATTTTGGCATTAAAACGGACCAAGGGCATGCACAGGAACAGGCAGGCGGGAGAAATGATCCAGCCATTAATTAAATGGCCAGTAAAACGTTCAAATATACCTTGAATCAAAAGACCGCTTAAGCCATAGGTGGTCAGGAAAATGATCAGCCAGATAAAGAGAGGAAGTTGTCCCAGATACAACCAGTCAAATACCTTGCTAAAGATATTGGGGTTATTGGCAGGATGAAGGTCTACATGATGCGAGTCTTCAGGTAAGAGTTGGTCAAAAACACTTTGTGAACCACCACCCAGAAACAGCAATATACATTCCAGCGCTGCAAACATCAGCATCAGGCTAAGACTGATACTGAAAACAACATTCGACGGTTCGGTAAAAAGCTCCCACATTCCTTCGGGTCTCTATCTATAATTATGTTTGGCAAAATGAGTAACAATAATTCTTACTTATAAAAAGATAACATTGATTATACATTTTGCAATCTAAATACACACAAAAGTAGCGGATATGAAACTTGAAAAATTTAAATATTTGGAAATTAGATTGAATTCTTGTATGAGTTATCAAATTAATATTTTAGAAAACAATAGCTTCAAAAATATGACAATATCTTAATAAATTTATGAATAAATGGATAAAAAATTAACATGGTCACAGTTTTGTTGAAGCTGAAATTCGAATGAAACAGGCATTTAGGTCAGTGACAATGACTTTATTTGATCGAAGGATATCTTAATAAGCACTTTCTAGTATCGGATAGGAGGTATGTAGTAATGAATGCGAGAAAGCACAATATTAAACATTTTTAATATTCATCCTTCTTTTTAAAAGTATATGTCTGTCCTACTGATCTTAAAATATTTGATTTATATAAATATTTTGACATAGGGATTGCCTAAAGAAGGCTAAATTGAATCGAGTTGATCGCATGTATATCGACTCTATATTTAACTCAATTAGCCTAAGTAGAGTTACAACGATGACGTCTGAATCCGTACTTTCATATCTAAAGCTTGCTGAAGAATATACGCTTTCATCCATTGTACCTGTTCACCCATAGGGTTGGTTTTCACCGCTGTATTAAGGAACTCTAGTTCAGGTTTGCTAAATAGCTGGTCTTCAAGTGTCTGTTCAAGTGTTTGGCTATTTGCGGCTAAAGGCAGGGCAACCAGATAAAATGCTTTAGGGTAGTTATAAAAAGCATATAAAAGGTTGAAGGCTTTCTGGTCACCTTTCAGATTGCCTGCACCAATTTCATATTTCGGATTCTGGTTACTATGCGTCAGGCCGATAACGTATTCAGCATTATTGTCTTGCAGGCGCACTCCGAACTGTAGACCAATCTGATCTGCAGTCAGTTCATGCTCTATATAGACGTTTAAAGCATTACCATCATCAGCAAAGGGTTCTTGTAATACCAGCATGTGCTGTTGATGCTGATAGATATAGCCAGCCAGTTTGGCCTGTTCAAGACGGGTCTTTAAAGTGTCTAAGGTATATTGAGTAAATGGCATGTCTAAATTTAGATCCATAGGTACTAGGATTACTCTAGATGGTTTTGCTACCGTTGGGAACAGGTACTTTAGATGATTTATCTATGAAGTTATTGCTAAAAAATAGTAGGTTTAAAAAGCTAAATAGAAGAAAATACTAAAATTCAAAGCATTAAAAATCACTAGATTGAATAAAACTAATAATAGATATCAGTGAAGTTTTATATGATGTTTTGATATATGGATAGCACAAAACAAGAAAACGTTATGAAAACTTAATCACTATAATGAATATAAATTTTATAAAGTGTAATAAGTACACGTGTAATACGCAGGTTGTCCATGTCATTAAATGAGGAAAGACTTACTCATCTTAAACAGCTTGAAGCTGAGAGTATTCACATCATTCGCGAAGTTGCTGCCGAGTTTGAAAACCCAGTCATGCTTTATTCGATTGGTAAAGATTCCGCGGTAATGCTGCATCTAGCATTAAAAGCGTTTTACCCTGCAAAACTTCCATTCCCGCTACTTCATGTAGACACGGGCTGGAAATTCAAAGACATGATTGCCTTCCGTGACAACATGGCAAAAACTCATGGCTTTGATCTGATCGTGCATCAGAACAAAGAAGGTCGTGATGCGGGCGTAAACCCATTCGACTATGGTAGCTCTAAATATACTGACATTATGAAAACCCAAGGCTTGAAACAGGCTTTGGACAAATATCAGTTTGATGCTGCTTTTGGTGGTGCACGTCGTGACGAAGAAAAATCACGTGCCAAAGAACGTGTTTATTCATTCCGTGACTCGAAACACCGTTGGGATCCGAAAAACCAGCGTCCAGAACTTTGGAACCTTTACAACGGTAAAGTGAACAAAGGCGAAAGTATTCGTGTATTCCCATTGTCTAACTGGACTGAGCTGGACATCTGGCAATATATTTACCTAGAAAATATCAAACTTGTTCCATTGTACTTAGCTGCTGAACGTCCAGTCGTTGAGCGTAATGGTACGCTGATTATGGTGGACGATGAGCGTATGCCTTTAAAAGAAGGTGAAGTTCCACAAATGAAATCGGTACGTTTCCGTACTTTAGGTTGTTACCCATTAACGGGTGCAGTTGAATCCACTGCCAACACCTTGCCGGAAATTATCCAGGAAATGTTGCTTGCAACCAGCTCTGAGCGTCAAGGTCGTATGATTGACCATGATGAGGCAGGTTCAATGGAGAAGAAGAAGCAGGAAGGCTACTTCTAAGCATCTTCAAATCTTCCCCTAACCCCTTCTTTGATAAAGAAGGGGAACTCCCAACGGAACGGAGCCAAATCTCCCTTTATCAGAGGGAGACTTAGAGGAATTCAAGATTAAACCGATTTCTTAAGCATTTGTGGAGTTTGAGCGATGTCTCATCAATCTGAATTAATCAGCCAGGATATCCTGAGCTATTTAAAACAACATGAAAATAAAGACTTACTGCGTTTCTTGACTTGCGGTAACGTTGATGATGGTAAATCTACTTTAATCGGTCGTTTGCTTTACGATTCAAAATTGATTTATGAAGATCAGTTGCAAGCTGTAACACGTGATTCTAAAAAAGTCGGTACGACTGGCGATGCACCTGACTTGGCTTTGCTGGTAGATGGTCTGCAAGCGGAACGTGAGCAGGGGATTACCATTGATGTCGCTTACCGTTATTTCTCTACTGAAAAACGTAAGTTCATCATCGCGGATACTCCGGGACATGAGCAATATACCCGTAACATGGCGACAGGTGCGTCTACTGCAGATCTTGCAATTATCCTGATTGACGCACGTTATGGCGTACAGACTCAGACTCGCCGTCATAGCTTTATTGCCAGCCTGCTGGGTATTAAGAACATTATTGTTGCGATCAACAAAATGGACCTAGTGGAGTTCTCTGAAGCTCGCTTCAACGAGATCAAGGCAGACTATACTAACTTCGTGAACCAGTTAGGTGACCGTACGCCAGCGAATATTATCTTCACACCGATTTCTGCCCTGAATGGCGATAACGTGGTGAACAAGTCTGAAAATACGCCGTGGTATACAGGCCAGACCCTGATGGGTACTCTGGAAACTGTTGAAATTACCCACAGCGCAGATAAGGAAGAATTCCGTTTCCCGGTTCAGTATGTTAACCGTCCTAACCTCGACTTCCGTGGTTTCTGCGGTACTATAGCGCTGGGTGAAGTGGCTGTAGGCGATGAGATTGTTGCTTTACCATCAGGCAAGAAATCTACAGTTAAGGAAATTGTAACTTTTGACGGCAATTTGCAACGTGCATTTGCAGGTCAGGCAGTGACTTTAACCTTGAACGATGAGATTGATATTTCTCGCGGCAATATGCTGGTTAAAGCGGGTGATCAGCCTTTAGCTTCACGTTCGGTTCGTGCTTCTGTGGTATGGATGAATGACCAGCCATTGGTTAAAGGTAAGTTGTATAACGTTAAGCTAGGTACGCAAACGGTTCCTGCAAAAGTTGCAGAGATCAACTACCGTGTAAACGTCAATACACTTGAGAAAACTCAGGTAGAGCAGCTGGATCTGAACGCAATTGCTGATGTTCAAATCGAGTTTGATGCGCCAGTGGTATTCGACCGTTACCGTGAAAGCCGTCATACTGGTTCGTTTATCTTCATTGACCGTTTAAGCAACGTCACTGTTGGTGCGGGCATGATTGAAGATGCAATCGAATGGACTGCACATACCAATCCTGTGACTGCTGAAGATCGTGCTGCACGTTTGGGTCAAAAACCAGCTGCGGTATCTGTATCTGCTAAAGCGCTTGAAAATGCTCAAGCACTTGAAAGCCTGTTAATTCAGCAAGGTGTGGTTGCGATTGCGAAAGTCGGTCTTTCAGCTGATCAAGTTGCGCTGGTTCGTGAAACTGGTGTGGTTGTGGTGACTGAGGTAACTGAAGGTACAGATGTGACTTTTGCTCAGGAATCTGCTGAAGAACTTGCTGAGAAAATTGTGGAATTGGTTCGTCTATAAGACTGGACTGATTTTAGAAAAACCCGCTGAAAAGCGGGTTTTTTATTGCATAAATTTTGTTTGCATGAAAATCGCTCAATTAGTCAAAATGTGATCTTTCAATTTATTAGTTACTAAATACAATTCTCCCTAGATGGGGGATTTATGAAAAAATTATTATTGCTGGCTGGCTTGTGTATGACTTTTGGAGTTGAAGCCAAACAGAGTAGCCAAAGCGTTGAAGCAATCAAGCAGAAGATTATTAAAGAATCAATTGAGAGTTATTCGGGCAATTGCCCATGTCCTTATAATACAGCGAGTAATGGTAGTCGTTGTGGTAAGCGTAGTGCTTATAACCGAGCGGGTGGATATGCGCCACTTTGTTATCCGGAGGATGTAAGTGACCGGATGGTAAGGGAATATAAACGTTAAAATTCTAATGTGTGAGATTATCAATCATCCACATTTAAGCATTCATATAAGGCGGTAACAATACACATTGTGGGTTTTCCATTAATTTTTCAATATTGATCTTAACTAGGAATGAGCCTGTATATTGATGTTCTTCAAAAAACATTTTTTGTCCAATTTCTTTATCTTTAAATCTGACTTTTATCGCTTTGCTTAAGTATGATAAGATATATCTTAATTAATTTTAAGATATATCTTTGCTATGTCTAGAATTCCTAATTCTGTCCTAACAGAAGAACAAGAGAACTCTCCAAAACCTCGCAAACGCCTGTTTGAAGCAGGTGAAATGAAATTGCTGGTGCTGCATTTTATTGCTCAAGCGCCCAAATTTAGCTACGACATTATCAAAGAAGTGGCTGCTTTAGTGGGCGGAAACTACAAGCCGAGCACCGGCACAATCTGCCCAACCATTAATTATCTGGAAGAACAGCAATATACGCAAATGACTATGCGTGCTGATGGGCGCAAGCAGTATCACATTACTGAAAAAGGTCAGGCACATCTCAAAGAACGTCAGCAAACCTTACAAAAGGTACTAGACCGTTTTAATACGCGTAAACAAATTCAATCGAATGAACAATATGTTGATATTAAACATGCGATGGAAAATTTAAAAACCTCACTGCGTTTAAAGATTCAACATAGCAAACTTAATGAAATCCAAATACGTGAAATTGCAGAACAGATTGATCAAGCAGCCATAAACATCACACGTCTGTAATCCGATTCACGATTTAAAAATCAGGTAAAATGATGAAAAAAATAGTTCCCAAATTTCATGCCAAACATTTGAATTGGCTCATGCCCTTGATCCTTTCCGGCATTATGAGTGGTGCAATTTCCTGCTTTAACATGCTGCTGAATAAAGGCTGGAGTGATCAGTTTATTTCATTATGGCTGCATGCCTGGAGCATGTCATGGCTGATGGCATTTCCATTAATTTTGGTGGTGCTGCCCTTAGTACGTCGTACCCTAATGAAATTCGTGGATGTGCCTAAAGGAAATCTTTAAATGAAAACACCCAATTCGTGAATTGGGTGTTTTGCTTATAAAACGATTATTGGATAGTGACAGTTACAGGTTCTGCATACAGGGTGTATGTATAATTTGGAGCGATTGTATAGTCATAACGCGGCATCACATAAGCTGTGCCTTTCTCTACAAATGTTACATTCTGACCATTTTGCGTATATTTAGCCGAGCCAGGCAGAACCAGCATATTTTTAAAGATATAAGAGGATTTACTGCCAACTTGTGTCTGAATCTCACCTGGAATTTCCAGAGCTTGACCTGCTGTAGCATTGAGCTGTTTTGGCGTATTCAGTTTTACCACAAAATTGGATGCATCATGTGCATAATCTGTGGTAAGACCATGTGTTCCTTGGACATACATGCGATTAAAATCATCCTTGTTTAAACGGAATGTCCACGGCCAGAAAGTGACTCCGCGCTGGGAGGCAGCACGCATTAAATTCGCACTCAAGCCGCTAAAAGACGGATTGAAAGTGGATGAATACTGTTGAGTTGCATCCAGAATTCGCCGTGTATTGACCAAATCGCTTTGTGCGGCTGGAGTACTGGTAAGGAAACCGGTTGATACACCTGGAAGCACATTCTTCATTTGTAAAATCTGGTCGCCACTAAAACTGATCACAATAGCTTGATCATAGGCATCATGTTTATCTAGCAGTGCTTTGATCTTTGGTACGATCTCAGGCTTGTAGCTTTTAATTTCAATGAAGTTGGTGACATGTGGATATTTTTTCACCTCAGCCAGCACTTCATCCATGGTAGGAATCTGACGGTTATAGTTCAGTGTTCTGAGCTCACGTACTTCTGCCAGTGTCATATCCTCAATGTTGCGGTTGACACCAGTCGTGCGTAACACAGAGGTATCATGCATAAGAATGACATGATCATCTTTAGTCAGATACACGTCATATTCTACTGCATCAGCACCTACAGTGATCGCTTTGAGAGTCCCCTCCAGTGTGTTTTCATCGTCTTGCGCCGGGATACCGCGATGTCCGGTAATCAGCGGCTTACGCAACAGGGTGTTGGGTGCCATGCGCTGCATAATTTCTTTATATAGGTCAGGATGGTTGCTATAAATTCCATTAACACCTGTAGCTAGAATTTTTGCTGCGTCTAAGACCTGTGCACTGTCACTCTTGGCCCAAGGCGTAATCAATAAACGTTGTAGATGACTAACTGCTTCACGTGTTAGTAATTGTGGTGGCAAGATGACGATTTTGGACAGCGCTACATTGGTATTGTGGGCGATGGTCACGATATCTTTGCTGTTATAACCCAGCCCGGTCTGCTTGGAATAATCCAGAGCTGTTCGGAGCATCGGTAAATCAATACGGGCCTGACGCAGTAAATCTACATTATCGGAAATGAGGGTGATATCAGCCAGATTATAATTTTCTGTCAGTCCTTTCAGTGCCTGAACGGTTGCCGAATTTTGGATAGTGAGTAAAGGTAAAGTTCGACGCTGGGTATCTTTAAGATAATCAGTCAGGTGGCTTACTTTCTGATTGTTGCTTAGTAAATTAAGATCTGCATCAAGCTGATAAGCAACATGGGTAGCCGCGGTCGAGACTGGGCCATTAAGCGGTGCAGCCTGGGCTAAAGTCGGTGCTATTGAAACCGGGAGTTGCTGGTCAATAATGTCAGTGACTTTATTGGATTCAGGCAAGGCATCGAGTTGTTCAGTGACTTTGAGGTGGCTTACTTTCATCAATAAGCCGGCACTAGATAAACCAATGCTGCCTTGAGCCAGGTTATAAGGCAAGGTGCTATCCAATACCAGTTGATCATCCAGATAATGCCGTACACGATTTCCATACACTACAACGCTGGCCTTATGAGTTTTCTGAAGGCCAATATCTTCGCTATGAGCAGATTTCTGTAGCACATTCCAACTATTGGTCGGCATGCGTAAAGATAGTTCCAGACCGCTAGCACTCGTAGTAGCAACCCGCATGGCAAACTGATAATAGGGGGTAAAAGACGGATCAGCGAACTGATCTGCGCCTCGGTAGATGATACTGCCCCAGCGGGCTTCATTGAGTGCTTCTTCAAATGAAAATTCCATATCGATACGGTAATTGCGTAATTGCTGGAATTTCTCTGGCAGATGCAGGGTTGTCATTTGTGTGCTATGAGCACGACCATCGATATACAAGTCGCCATTTTCAAGATATACCTGGCCCGCGTTATTTTTAGGTTGTATCCAGTCGCCAGGAAGAGCCGCCCATTTATCAAAATTCTCATCCAGTAGAACCTCTGGAATGGGAACTTCTTCATCAGGAATATTGGGCTCAGGAGCCGGCTGATCTGGCTGGGTTACCGGTGGCTGTGAGGAGCCTAAATTCTTGTCGTCATCATCAGAACATGCGGTGAGGCCCAAGGACAGCAAAATAGACAGGTAGAGATGAGCAGGTTTCATACTTTTAATATTCTCAAGTCATTTATATTTGAATTTGAGAAATTAAAAGCAGAACATGACATTTATATGGATTTGTCATAAATGAAAATAATTCTTACAGATTAAAATTTCTTTTTTAAAGAATAAGGTGAGATCTCAATGCCATGCATTTTTCTTAATGATGGCCAGGTCTTCGACATAAGTCCGACTTGGCTTTAAAGCTGGAATTATCTATGTTCAAATAGGGTTAGGAAACAGTTAATACATGCGGAATGATCTATGTCACAAAAAACTATGCAACACGTCATCATTACAGAACCGGGTGGAGTGGATAAACTCGCTTATGAAACGGTTGTCATTCCTGAACCGAAGGCCGATGAGGTGCTGGTCAAGGTTCATGCCTTTGGAATTAACCGTCCGGATATTTTGCAGCGTCAGGGCTTGTACCCGATGCCAAAAGGGGTGACGCCTGTTCCAGGTCTGGAAGTAGCCGGTGAAGTGGTTGCAGTTGGAAGTGACGTAAATCAGTTTAAAGTCGGTGACAAGGTGTGTGGCCTGACCAATGGTGGGGGCTATGCAGAATATTGCGTCGTACCTGAAAGCCAAACTTTGAATATTCCTGAAAACGTAAGCTTTGTTCAGGCCGCTGCTATTCCGGAAACCTTCTTTACGGTGTGGGCAAATGTATTCCAGATGGGTAAAGCCAAGGCAGGAGAAACGGTGCTGGTGCATGGTGGAACCAGTGGGATTGGGACTACGGCACTCATGCTATGTAAATCACTGGGTATTAAAACCTTTGCCACAGCAGGTAGTGACGAAAAAATCCAGGCGATTTCACATCTGACCACAGGAATTAATTACAAAACTCAGGACTTTGAGCAGGTAATTAATGAAGCGACAGACAATGCTGGTGTAGATGTGATTCTGGATATGGTTGGTGCGCCCTATCTGGAGAGAAACCTGAATCTGTTACGCCGTGATGGTCGTCTGGTGTATATCGCATTCTTGGGGGGAGCTAAGGCTAAGGAAGTGAAGCTGGGTCAGATTATGATGAAGCGCCTGACGATTACCGGTTCAACCATGCGTGCGCGTAACACAGCGGAAAAAGCTGAAATTGCACAAGGTCTGAAAACGCATGTAGCACCTTTATGGGCAAAAGGTGAATGTTTGCCAATGATTTATAAGACTTTCAAATTTAATCAGATTCAGGATGCACATGCAGCTATGGATACAGGCGAACATATCGGAAAAATTGTGGTAGAAGTGATCTAGTTCACATATTATTAAAATACTTAAAGGAGGGGGCTAATGGCTTCCCTCCCTTTTTTGTGCAAAAAATGACAAGGTATGTCAGTTTTTAGCAATATAATAACAGCTGAAATTTATAGCATTTAAACTTGAAAGAAAACATACTTATTTATGTGAAAATTTTCTCAAAGTCTTTTTTATAAAAATATATAAATAACAAATATTTAGGGTTTTTATTTGGGAGCTGTTTTATTAATTCCGACGAACGGTAGTTATGTTTTTGAACTTTAAGTAAAAAATGGTCAGGTTTTTGCAATCCTTATAGAGACTGTTTATCCAATAGTCACCTTGTTCTCCTTTATCCAAGAGAGTAATAATGATGATGATTGCAAAAGGACCATTTAAAAGGATCCATCAAACTCGAGCACTAACACAAGTGATTCAAGCCAGATTATTTAACCGGGTTACGACACAGCAGGCTAAAATTTTCTATTTGGCATTATTAAATCTTGAAAGTTATATGACCAAATTGTCTAAGCCTAAACGCAAACGTCGTTAAGCCGATTCAAGCTATCTTACCCTCGCAGAAGGCAAATCTATTTTATTGATTTCGGCTGTAAATAGATTTCACTAAATTTCAGGCATAAAAAAACCAGCTTTCGCTGGATTCTTTATTTGCACCATCTTCAGTAGTAGAAGAATGGTGCCCGAGGCCAGACTCGAACTGGCACGCTTTGTGGGCGGGGGATTTTAAATCCCCTGTGTCTACCGATTTCACCACTCGGGCTTTAACAAGATGGAGGCGGAGGTCGGAATCGAACCGGCGTCCACGGAGTTGCAGTCCGCTGCATGACCACTCTGCCACCCCGCCGCGTCTTGTTGATGCGTATATTATCAAGCTCTGAAAAAAAAACAATAGTGTATTCATTCATATGCGCATAAAAGCAGCATATGGCGGAAAATATTAAGAATTATCATGTAGAATGTGCAAAATTGATTCATATCAACACTTGGGAGAAGTGCCGTGGCATTAGTTCTAGACGGTCGTGCATTGGCGAAGCAAATTGAAGCTGACTTGTTAACTCGCGTGGAAGCGCTGAAAGCAAAATCAGGTCGTACTCCAATTCTTGCGACTATTTTGGTAGGTGACGATGGTGCATCTGCAACTTATGTTCGTATGAAAGGCAATGCTTGCCGTCGTGTCGGTATGGATTCATTGAAAGTTGAGCTTCCAAAAGAAACCACAACTGAACAACTTCTTGCAGAAATTGAAAAACTCAATGCCAATCCAGATGTTCACGGTATTTTGTTACAACACCCAGTGCCTGCGCAAATTGATGAGCGTGCTTGTTTCGATGCAATCTCGCTTGAAAAAGACGTTGATGGCGTAACTTGCCTTGGCTATGGCCGTATGGCGATGGGTGAAGCGGCATATGGTTCTGCAACACCTGCTGGCATCATGACCATTCTGAAAGAAAACAATATTGAAATTGCAGGTAAACATGCTGTTGTTGTCGGCCGTTCTGCAATTCTGGGCAAACCAATGGCAGCGATGCTGCTTGAAGCGAATGCCACTGTGACGATTTGCCATTCACGTACTCAAAACCTGCCAGCATTTGTGAAACAAGCGGATATCATTGTTGGTGCGGTAGGTAAAGCTGAACTGATTCAAAAAGACTGGATCAAACCAGGTGCAGTAGTGGTTGATGCTGGCTTCCATCCACGTGATGGCGGTGGTGTAGGGGATATCCAGTTAGTTGGTATCGAAGAAATTGCTTCTGCTTACACGCCAGTTCCAGGTGGTGTAGGCCCTATGACCATTACCACTTTGATTCGTCAAACGGTTGAAGCTGCTGAGAAAGCTTTAGGTTAATTGAGATTAAAAGTAGTTGCGGTGGAGTCTTACCATTGTGACTACAGATTTAAGAAGCTCGATCGTTACTTTTGTTTCGGCAAAAGTAACCAAAACCATTTGTCATTCGCAGAACTCGTCTTATTCCTTTAGCGATGAATAAGTCGCAGAAACAGAGCGAATCAAATTTTAGGTGGCCTCGGACAGCTGCGAATGACATGGTCATGTATTCTGGTTAATTTATAAATTCCAATAAAAGATTTTTTGCACCAAGGCTTTTATATGAGCTGTACTTTCCAATTTCCTAAAGCTCCTGAGCATCTTCTACAAGCCTTGCATGATGTGATTCCACATTGTGAACTGCATGCACAGCAATTGCCGGATACACCTATTTCACTTTGGCTAATTCCGCCAGTATTTCCAACTGATAAGCTGGATGATGAAGTCATCCGTCGTATCTGGAATGATACGCCGTATTGGATCTTTTGCTGGGCATCTGGTCTTGCGATGGCGCAGTGGCTGCTGGCAGAACCACATCATGTAAAAGATAAAGTCGTGTTGGATTTTGGTACAGGTTCAGGTGTCGTTGCAATTGCAGCAAAAATGGCAGGTGCTAAGCGTGTGATTTGCTGTGACATCGATCAAGTGAGTTTAGATGCATGTCATGCCAATGCTGAGTTGAATGGTGTTGAGCTTGAATACTTGAATGATCTGTATAAGGCAGAACAGGTGGATATCCTGTTAGCCGCCGACGTACTTTATGACCAATGCAACCGTTTCTTTCTGGATGAGTTTTTAAAATTTGCGCCTGAAGTGTGGGTTGCAGACAGTCGCGTGAAAAACTTTAGTCATCCCCAATACGAAAAACTGGATGAGCGTAGTGCTACGACTTGGCCGGATCTGGATGAATCTCCAGAATTCAGAAACGTCAGTTTCTATAAGACACTTTGAATCGGAAAATAAAAAAAGGGCATTAAGCCCTTTCTTATATTTCAAAGATTAAGAACAGGTAAATTGAATCACGCGTAATGTGCTTGGGCGGGCATTCAGGGCATCACGCGCGCCTGGATTTTCAGTATTGTACAGGTCAGGTGTGTTGCTTAAGCTGATTTGAGTACGGCTATTGCCGAGCTGGCGACCATACTGTTCATCTGGTAATGCAGTATTACTAATCTCATTACTGCTGAGTACGCTTACATTCCAGTTTTTAGAAGTACCAAGTGCCTGTCTGCAAGCAGCCTGCAATTTTCCTTCATCCTGACTGGTACGACCAGAAAGTGTATAGCGCAATGTTGCAGTATTTGCACTTTGCTCAATGACTTCGTAACCAGATTGACCGTTATAAGGTTGAGGTGTGCTTTGGCAGGCAGTAAGCACCAAAGTGCCGAAACCCAAACCTAGTAGAAAAACTGTTTTTTTCATCATGATGATTTCCCATTTTTTTATACAGCAAGTATGCCATAGCATTGAAAAGACAAAATGGCAGTAAACTTAAAAATCCAATAAAAAAGCTTTCTGAATGTTTCCACTCAGAAAGCTTAAACAGCTCAAGCATTAATTAGTCATCAGTAATCATGCTGTATTTTTTAGTGTCTTTCATGAAGATATAAGTCAGCAATATGCATAAATTCCCATAATCCATGCGCCAATCGGCGCATTAAAAAAACTAAGGTAAAACAGCAACAGCTTTACGGTGTCATCGTCCTTAGGGGAAACTTACGAAGCAAAATATAAAGTAAAGGCTGCATAAACATACCAGTCGTGCATTCGACCAGGTTTCCTGTGAAACCACCGAGAATAGAGTTGACACATGT
Source organism: Acinetobacter sp. HA (assembly GCF_000264725.1). NCBI lineage: Bacteria > Pseudomonadati > Pseudomonadota > Gammaproteobacteria > Moraxellales > Moraxellaceae > Acinetobacter > Acinetobacter sp. HA. The sequence goes on from NZ_AJXD01000001.1 coordinate 37,306, forward strand.
TTTATCGAAGTAAAGTTAAATAATTACAGTGTCTTATGCTGATGTGGTTTTTAATTTTTTATAGAACTTGAGTCTTAATAAAACAAGAGAGATAGTTTTGATAATTCAAAACATTAAATTATTTAATTTTATATTAAATTATTGATTTTTAATATAATTTTTATTGATCAAATGTTGTTCTTGAATAATTTAAGAGGTATTAGAGAGATCTAATAACTACAGAAATTGGAAAAATGAAAGTACTTAAATTTAATGAATAACCAGCAATAAAAAAAGGCCGCTTATGCGACCTTTTTTAAATTAAACCAGCAATTATGCAGATTTAACAGCTTCCAGTAATTCAGCTTGGCGTTTTTTCAACGCTTCTGGCATACGGTCACCTAGTTTTTCGAACAATTCAGTATGGCTTTCAAGTTCTTTGATCCATTGATCTTTATCTTGAGAAGTTACAAGGTCAAACTGCTCTTTAGAGAAGTCGGTACCAGTCCAGTTCAACTGTTCGTAAGTTGGAACACGGCCAATTGGAGTGTCAACAGCAGTTGCACGACCTTCACAACGATCGATGATCCACTCAAGAACACGCATGTTTTGACCGAAACCAGGCCATACGAAGTTGCCTTCAGCATCACGACGGAACCAGTTCACGTTGTAGATACCTGGAAGCTTGTTACCAGCAGCAGCAGCTTTCTCGCCAACTTTCTCACCCATTTCTAACCAGTGAGTGAAGTAGTCAGCCATGTTGTAGCCAGCAAATGGAAGCATGGCGAATGGATCACGACGAACAATACCTTGTTGACCAACAGCAGCAGCAGTAGTTTCAGAGCCCATAGTTGCAGCTTTATAAACACCGTCTACCCAGTCAAATGCTTCTGAGATTAGAGGCACTGTGTCCGCACGGCGACCACCGAAGATGAACGCAGAAATTGGAACGCCTGCTGGATTTTCCCAGTCAGCGTCGATAGAAGGGCATTGACCCGCAGCAACGGTGAAGCGAGCATTCGGGTGAGCTGCTTTTTCTTCGCCAGTGTGTGGTTGACCTTTCCAGTTAGTCAGGTTTGCAGGCGCTTCTTTAGTCAGACCTTCCCACCATACTTCGCCGTTGTCAGTCACAGCAACGTTTGTATAGATCACGTCTTTATGAAGTGTCGCCATACAGTTCGGGTTAGTTTTGGTATTTGTACCAGGCGCTACACCGAAGAAACCAGCTTCAGGGTTAATTGCATATAGACGACCGTCTTCACCTGGTTTGATCCAGGCAATATCGTCACCTACAGTTTCAATCTTCCAGCCTTCGTAGCCCGCTGGTGGAATCAGCATCGCGAAGTTTGTTTTACCACACGCAGAAGGGAATGCAGCTGCGATGTAATGTTTTTCGCCTTGTGGATTCGTCACGCCAAGGATCAGCATGTGTTCAGCTAACCAACCTTGTTGACGACCCATGTAAGATGCAATACGTAAAGCTAGACATTTTTTACCTAGCAATGCGTTACCGCCGTAACCGGAACCGTAAGACCAGATTTCACGCGTTTCTGGATAATGTACGATCCATTTGTCTGGGTTACATGGCCAAGCAACGTCTTTTTGACCTTCTTCCAATGGTGCACCAACAGTGTGTACACATGGAACGAATTCGCCGTCAGTACCTAAAACGTCATAAACCGCTTTACCCATACGCGCCATTTTAGACATGCTAACAGCAACATAAGGAGAGTCAGTCAGTTCGATACCGATGTGTGCAATATGAGAACCTAAAGGACCCATAGAGAAAGGAACAACGTACAAAGTACGACCTTTCATTGAACCGTCAAATAAGCCATTTAGGCGGGCACGCATTTCAGCTGGAGCTTCCCAGTTATTTGTCGCGCCAGCGTCTTCTTTGTTTTCTGAACAGATATAAGTACGACCTTCAACACGAGCAACGTCAGAAGGATCAGAATTTGCAAGGTAAGAACCTGGATGAGTTTCCTGGTTAAGCGCTTGCATTGTGCCGTTAGCGATCATCAAGTCGATATAACGTTGATACTCTTCTGCGCTACCGTCACACCATTCAATTTTTGCTGGTTTTGTTAATTTAGCAATCTCTTCCACCCAAGCAATAAGCTTAGGGTGACGAACGAATTCTGGTGCGTTCACTTGGGTCATGGTGAGGCCTATCTCAAAAGTGTACAAAACTATGTACAAAGTATAGTCTGGGTGATGAAAACATCGCCCAGATGAAATATGAAAAAAAAGTGGCTGTATTAAAGCATAAAATGACAAAAAAAATAAGACCAAAGCAGGGTTAGAGTTAAATTGTCACATAATGCAATATTTTAAATAAGTATTTAAAAAACAGTAGTATATAAAATAACATTGCAGAGTAATCTTGTATTTATTTTAATTATGGTTAATATTTTTAATAAATATAATTATAAAAAACATTTACTTATTATTTTTCTAGGAATGACTCTTATCATTGATTAAATAAATGAGGGTAATTTGAATTTTGCATAGTACTGAATGACATCTGTTTAGCATTTAGACAGTTTGCCAGAAAAATAATCAATGCTGATGATTTTCCGAACTATTATAAACCATATATATCTAATTTCTATCACATAAAAGGCTGTGGTTATAGAATGTTGGAGTCATTTCTATTTAAGATCATGATTGAACTTTGCTATATAGCTTATTGTGATTTTAAATTTTTGATTTTAAAAATAAAATTTATAATTTCTGCTTTCTTAAAGCGCCTAAGAAAAACCACTTTAAGATTAATTTTTAATTGGTTAGTAACTTACGATTGGTAGGTATTAGAAAGTCAACCTTGATCTTTTAGGCTTAGCTCTATGAAGCCAATAACAGTATTCTCCAGGTAAGTATCTTCAACGAATGTGGGCATAGAAATGATCATCCTGTACAAGGCTGAAGCACTATATAAATAGTATTCATTATGTGGAAAAAATTATCTATATAACTAGGTCATTCCAAGAAATAGCTTTATATAGAAGATGAGTTTAAGGTGTTTGCACTGCTTATTTTAAATTATTTATCAGATAGGAAAGAGGAGTAGCGCTGTATCTACTGACTGTTCAAATATAAGCACTATTATACTTCACCACGTTCTTAAAGAAGCTTATAGAAAGATGAAAAATTCTGAAAACTGAAGGCTATGCTCTAATTTCAGACTGGCCTTGAAGAAAAAAGCAGCAAAAGTATATGCACATGATAAAAAAATAAAAAAAATGAATTTTTTTTCAGTTTTACCCTTGAAGCGATTTATTCCATCTCCATAAAAGTGACATCTAAAAGTTTTGATGACGACCAGGGAATAACTAAGTCGTCATCAGTAATCAAAAAGACTTAGTCTGATGGAGTTAAAAATGAGCAACATTCGTCCATTACATGACCGCGTTGTTATTCGTCGTGTTGAAGAAGAAACTAAAACAGCTGGCGGTATTTTACTTCCAGGTTCTGCAGCAGAAAAACCAGCGCAAGGGGAAATTATTGCAGTTGGTAATGGTCAAATCACTGACAATGGCGTACGCGCGTTAGACGTTAAAGTTGGCGACAAAGTATTGTTCGGCACTTATGCAGGTACAACTGTAAAAGTAGACGGGGAAGAACTACTTATCATGAAAGAATCTGACATTTTAGCGGTTCTTGAAGGTTAATCTTCGCTAAAACAGTCTTACATATTCCATATCAGATTTTGTAAAGCTATTAAAAATACTCGGAGTCAAATATGTCAGCTAAAGACGTAAAATTTGGTGATTCAGCTCGTGCGAAAATGATCGCTGGTGTGAACATCCTTGCAGATGCTGTAAAAGTTACCCTTGGTCCTAAAGGCCGTAACGTTGTCATCGACCGTTCTTTCGGTGCACCACATATCACTAAAGATGGTGTAACTGTGGCGAAAGAAATTACTTTAAAAGACAAGTTCGAGAACATGGGTGCTCAACTTGTTCGCGAAGTATCTTCAAAAACCAATGACATCGCTGGTGACGGTACCACAACTGCGACTGTTCTTGCTCAAGCAATCTTAAATGAAGGTATCAAGTCAGTAACTGCGGGTATGAACCCAATGGATCTGAAACGTGGTATCGATATTGCAGTGAAAACTTTAGTTGCTGAAATCAAGGCGACTGCTCAGCCTGCTTCTGATTCTAAAGCAATTGAGCAAGTAGGTTCGATCTCTGCTAACTCTGACACTACTGTTGGTAAACTGATTGCGCAAGCAATGGAAAAAGTAGGTAAAGAGGGTGTGATCACTGTTGAAGAGGGTTCAGGCTTCGAAGATGCACTTGACGTTGTAGAGGGTATGCAGTTTGATCGTGGTTATATCTCTCCATACTTCGCAAACAAACAAGACACGCTAACTGCTGAACTTGAAAATCCATACATCCTATTGGTTGACAAGAAAATCAGTAACATCCGTGAATTGATCACTGTACTGGAAGCAGTTGCGAAAACTGGTAAACCACTTCTGATCATTGCTGAAGATGTTGAAGGCGAAGCGCTTGCAACTCTGGTTGTCAACAATATGCGCGGTATCATTAAAGTATGTGCTGTTAAAGCACCTGGCTTCGGTGACCGTCGTAAAGCAATGCTGCAGGACATCGCGATCCTGACTGGCGGTACTGTGATTTCTGAAGAAATCGGTATGCAGTTAGACCAAACGACTCTTGAACACTTGGGTACTGCGCACAAAGTAACAGTTTCTAAAGAAAACACAGTGATTGTGGATGGTGCTGGTAATGCAGCTCAGATCTCTGACCGTGTTCAACAGATCCGTGCGCAAATCGAAGAATCTACTTCTGAATACGACAAAGAAAAACTTCAAGAACGCGTAGCTAAATTGGCTGGCGGTGTTGCTGTTATCAAAATCGGTGCTGCAACTGAAGTTGAAATGAAAGAGAAGAAAGACCGTGTAGACGATGCACTTCACGCAACTCGCGCAGCGGTTGAAGAAGGTGTTGTTGCGGGTGGTGGTGTTGCACTGGTACGTGCTGCAGCTGCACTTGACGGTGTGAAGGGTGCAAATGATGACCAGAACGTAGGTATCAGCATTCTTCGTCGTGCAATTGAAGCGCCACTTCGTCAAATCGTATCTAATGCTGGTGATGAGCCTTCAGTTGTGATTAATGCAGTGAAAAATGGCCAAGGTAACTTTGGTTACAACGCTGCAACTGGCGAATACGGCGATATGCTTGAAATGGGTATTCTTGATCCAGCAAAAGTAACACGTTCTGCGCTTGAGCATGCTGCTTCTGTTGCTGCATTAATGTTGACAACTGAATGTATGATCACTGATATCCCAGAAGACAAACCTGCTATGCCTGATATGGGCGGTATGGGTGGTATGGGCGGCATGATGTAATTCATCAACCGGTCATTGATCTAAAAAATCCCCGCATTTGCGGGGATTTTTTTCATTCAGGTTAGCTTAAAAATATTAATGTTTGATTAATCTGTAATTCAGATTGCTGTTAATTTTCTCGCCAGTTTGAATATCTCGAGCTTCTAAGAAATTTTCACCGTCAAAGAATTTACGATTTTCACCTTTTTCATCCAGTGTAATAATTGAAGTCATTTTAGGGTCAAAGCTAAAACTTCCTTTGGTTTTGGTTTCTGTGCTTTTGGTATCGGAAACATACTCTTCTTTCAACTCATAAGTTTTGTCAGGATGAAGTTCTAACTCAACTTTAATGGCTTCACAATCCGCACATGGGAAAGTTCCTTCGTATTCGCCCGCCCAGTCAAGAGAAGTTTCTGCAGTATCGCCTGCAGGTAAGCTGCGTGATGTCGCTGGCGTATTCATCTGAGCAGAATTTTCTGAATCCATATTTTCATTGCTAGAGGGTTCTTGGGTTTTAGAACAGGCACTTAAACCTAGCGTGATTGTGGTCATTGCGACGATAAGGAGAGACTTTTTCATTTTTATGCCCGTTTTGCATTTGCTAATATTCAACATAAAAATTTAAAAATCATAAGGGTAGTACAACTTTGTAAATGATGTATTGATTAAGTGAAATTCACTCTGCACGTGTGATGAGGTAAAGGAATTGCTAAAATAATAAAAAATAAAATCACTATCATCTCAAATAAATAGTGCTTTCACAGGTTTAAAAAATAATAATGAGGGCAATGATGGATTTGGATAAAGAAAATAACATTATTGCGCATATCTATGATGCAGCACTGGATCCTCAGTTATGGACTCAGGTTATGCATGAGTTAGTGGAATACACACAAAGTAAGACAGCCATCTTTACTGCGATGGATCAGCTCAACCCAGCTTACAACTTTGTCCATACCTATAATATTCCTTATGAAGGTCTAGCAGCTTATCGGGATGAACGTATTCAAGTCATTGATATGAAGCTGCACCTGCCGCTATGGAATGAGATTGCAGTGGGAGAGGCTTTACAGATCAATTGTCAGCATTATCCCTCCATGAAAGGCTCGGAAGAGCATATCTTTTATGAAAAATGTTTAAAGCCTACCGGTATTTTACATCTTGCAGGTGTATTGCTGGATCGCGGTGATTTTAGTTGGGCAGTACTGGGAATTCACCGGGCACCTGAGGCCATCCCTTATGGTAAAGAGCAACTGGATTTTCTGAAGCGTATCAGTATTCATTTAAGGCGAGCGCTACAGATTTATCGTCAGTTCAGTTTAGTTATTCAGGATAAGTACAATGCTTATCAGGCCATGAATGCTCTAAAGGTCGGGATTGTATTATTACTTGAGAATTTCGAGATAAAGTTTGCCAATATTGAAGCAAAAAAAATGCTGAGGCAGAATCAGGAAATTGAAATAGATCAGTACAATCATCTGAAGCTTAATAGAGCCTATCATCTGCAATTAGAACAACTTATCAGAGGGTCTTTACAGCAGGGGAGTGGGGGAATAAGTAAAATCGGTGGAGTAATGACTGTAGAGGATGCAACAGGTCATTGCATCATGCTGACGATCGTACCTTGGTCGAAACAGTCAATGACACCTATTGAAGAATCGAGACGATATCAAGTTGCAATATTTTTGACGGATCGAAATCAATATCACATCTTGTCACAAAGTTATTTAAGGCAGCATTATCAGCTGACATGTCGGGAGATCGCATTATGTGAATACCTGATCAATGGTTATAAACCTGAAGAGATTGCTGAACAGATGCAACTCAGTATTCAAACCATTAGAACTTATATGAAAAAGATTTATGAAAAGCTAGAAGTGAATAGCCAGATTGAGCTGATACATAAGTTAATGAACTGTACGTTACAGTTTCAGCATATTGCATAAAAAGCCAGGTTAATTACCTGGCTTTTTAAAGTTATACCAAGAGATATTACGTTGTTGGCTGTGGCTGTGGCTGTGGCTGTGGCTGTGGCTCAGGAGCGGGTTCTGGATCACGCTGGAAATCAGCCCGAGTGAAAGTGATAGCAGGTTCACCTGTTGGGGTTAATGTCATGGTAGTTGCATTAACTGTATAGGTTCCAAGAACGAATGGAGAGTTTTGACCATCATATAGACCACAACTTTCATTTGTATCGAACAAGTTATCGGTGACTGTGAGGGTGTTGTTCGAAGTAGTATATTGACCATATTCAATACCCTCTGGGCCACAATCCTCTCCTCCTGTAGTATCAATCAGGAAGTAGTAGCCGTCGTTCAAGAATACCAGTACATGAGTATCATCCAGCTCCCACGTACCTACGAGGCCATTGGTTGAATTTTCTACTCGTGTAAGGGTAGAGGTATCATCTTCATCCAAACCAGTTTCAGTAAGAACTAAGTTTGTACCGTCAAAAGTTAGGGTATAACCTTCGTCACCTTCTGAATCTGAAAGCCCCCATGATCCATTGGTGTCACCATTTTCATCAATCACAGGTGTGATAACACCACCTTTCCAGTTCCACTGAAGATTCCCAAGTTCATAACCTGGTTCTCCATCATCATCTGCATTATCAGCTTCGCCCAGTTTGTAACTACCATCGGTATAAACCACTAGAATGACTTTGTCCGATTTATCTGCAGAGCCTAATTGCCATGTGCCAGCAATATCTTTATAGAAAGCTTCTTGAATATTAGCTGCAGCTTCATCAGGAGTAACTGGAGTTACGTCGCTAAGCTGTAATTGGTCTTGAATAAGGGTTGTTATACTGTTATCAGAATCCTCTAGTGCTGTCTCGAATGTAGTTGCAGAGGTGAAAGCTGTGTTAATTCGATTAATGACATCTTGAGTAATTTGAATACCATTATCATGAGCATTATAATCTGCGGGAGCACCTGTTGGCGGTGTAATATAATCTGCATCAATCGATTGCAGGAAGATTGTTAAAGCTTCTTCTAATTCTTCATCTTCATTTCCAGGGATGTCCGGATCATTCTCATAAAGATCTGTCGGAGTAATCCGTGCTTGAGCTGGAACTCCATCCTGTTCACCTAGCTGAAGGTTTCCGATAAAGAATCTAATTGTATCACCTGTATTATAATTAAATTTACCTTCCGCATTGGTAGAGCCTTTTACACCACTTGATGTTTCATAGCGGACGTTTTCAATTGGGCCATCAGTCAAGATACCTTGCTGTGTTCCAGGTGGGTTGCCACCATTTCCTGGTGAGTGATGGTCATCGTCATCATCATTACATGCGGTTAATGCAAGGGTGGAAAGCATTACTGCGAGTATAGTTTTTTTCATCATTGACCCCATGGGTGGTTTATAATTGTCCACCTGAGTCTAGGGAAGCCAATGATTAAGGAATATCCCAATATTGGGAGGTTAATTGTATAAAAAGTGCATCAAATAATGTATTTACAATCGATTACAAAGCGAATTAAACTCTAATATTGGTACACTATCACATAATTTTTTATTTATTTTGCGATTGAACTGTGTTTAAGAATTTAGCTGAAAAAGCACTTAAATTGATGGGCTGGGAAACAGATAATCACTGGCCTGAAAACCTGAGCCAATGTGTCATGATTGCCGCACCGCATACCAGTAATTGGGATGCATTATATGCACGGCTAGCGCTGAAGGCATTAGGTGTCAATGTACGTCTTACCATTAAAGACAGCTACATGCAGTTCCCATTGGGTCCTTTTGTACGTGCGATGGGGGGAATCGGAATTGATCGCCGTCCCAAGCAGGCAGGTGAGCCGCGTCCAAGTATGGTTCAGGTGATGACAGACCTGTTTAAGCAGCATCCTGAACTGGTCATGTTGGTTACACCTGAAGGAACACGTGCCCGTCAGGAGCAATGGAAAACCGGTTTTTATTATGTTGCGGTAAATGCTGGCGTCCCGATTGCACTGGCTTATATGGATTATGAACAAAAGAAGGCGGGTGTAGGAAAAATCATTCATCCCACAGGGGATTTTGAGGAAGATATGGCTGAGATCATGGATTTCTATGCAGGCATCCAGGCCAAATTTCCTAAAGAATTTAGTGTAGATCAGCGATATTACAAAGCGAGTTAAAATGAAAAAACAGGAGAATACTCCTGTTTTTTTAGCATTAAGATTTTATTTCATATTGCCTTAAAGATCAGAATGCTTCTTTGGCTGGAATGCCCCCCAGATTTTGACAGGCCGATTTGTATAGTTCATATTGCTGATTCACGATTTCAGAGAGCGAGATTTCAAAAGATTCCTCGCCATTTTTATACTGTTCTATATAAGCCTCTGCTTTGCTTTTTGAGCTATACAGAGAATGCTCATAATATTGAGTCACACTATTATGCTGCATTTGTGAAGGTTCAATACCCTTACAATGGAAGAGTTTTAAAATGTGTTCGGCTTTTTGGGCATCATGTGACATACAAGCTGTCAGTAGCAGAGTCAGGCTCAATACTGCTAAGGCTTTCATAGGGAGAAGTCAAACGGTTTTGAAAGGTTTCGATATTTTAAAAGGTATTTCGAGTTTCAAAACCGTTTTTTTTGAACAGTTGGTTAAAATATGAGGCATCGTACAATCGGATTCAGTATTGAACGATTCTATGATCATGTATCAAGGTTGATTAACCTTTGACTAAGCCTCCATCTACAATCAGGTTTTGCCCCGTGACAGCGCGTGAATAAGGAGACAAGAACATCAAGATTGCCGACGCGAATTCTTCAGGGGTAATGACACGGCGTAATGGCGTTGACTGAGCAATCAGATCAAACACAAAATCAGGTGTGGCTTTGCTGGCATCTGTGGTTTGTAATAGGCCGCCTGAAAGCATATTTACATTAATTCCATATTGACCAAGATCCTGCGCAGTAGTACGGGTAAATGCCAGTAGCGCGGCTTTAGCAGTCGTATAGTCATGATAAGGCACCACCGGATTTTGAACCAGATTGGTACCGATATTCACAATCCGGCCAAAATGTGCCTGTTTCATATCTTCTAGCGCCGCCTGAGTCGTATTGAGGCAAGCCTGAACAGCACCACTGAATTGATGCGACATCATCTCCCAAGACAAATCTTCTACCTTGGGACGATTATCACCATTAAATTCAAACTGTACCAAGGCATTGTTCACAACCGAATGAATGCCTTCACCAAAATGTGCTTTGCTTGCGGTAAACAGGGCTTTGACCTGATCTACTTGAGTAACGTCTGCCTGATAGGTAAATACCTGATCGGGATACTGCTTCTGTAAAGCTTCAGCCTGCGTTTTACTACTAAGATAGTTCACCACTATACGTGCACCTTCTTCAATCAGAAGCTGGCTAATTGCCAGGCCAAGTCCACGTGCACCGCCAGTCACAAGTACAATTTGATCACGAATTTGCATAGCTCATTTCTACAGAAAAATCATTCAAGTTACCTTAGCAGTAAACTGGCTGAAAGCAAAGTAGGACAAGGCTTTGGCCTTTTTGGAACAGTTTAATGGATCAACTCTTTAAGCAGCAGGAAACATCCTGAACTGAAGAGTAGTCCAAGAACAATTTGCTTAAAGTGCAGTTCTGAAATGTGATGGAATAATCGTGTACCCAAAATAGCAGGAATACTGACTGCAAGAATCAGTAAAGCCATATAGGGCAAGTGACTCTGATTTAAATTGCCCTGATATAGATAGGCTGCCAAGGTAAACATCTGAATGGCGAAATTAAAATGACGTAAAATATAGCGCTGCTGATCTTTGGGGAGCTGTTTGAGCATTAACCAGGCAGAAGGTACGGAACCACAAAATCCCCCCAAGCCACCTAAAATGCCACCTACCAAACCGATACTGGCATCTGCAGCTTTGCCTGAATGTCGAATTAGTCGGATCTGAGGATTCAACAACATGAGTGGACACCAGATAACGAGGAACATACCCAGTAAGATACGGAAAGTATGTGCCTCAATGATATTCAGTAACCAGGTGCCGAGCGGGACGCCGATCAGTCCGGCAATTAAATACGGTAAGTAAAGTGCTTTATACAAATGAACATGCTTTTTTTCATTCGATAATGAAATGACATGGCTCCAAATCGAAGCAAACACAAGGAGGGGGCAGCAACTTGAGGACTGAGTACCCATACCCAAAATGACATGGCAATTAAAGCGAAGGCAAAACCGGTAAGACCTTGTACAAATCCTGCGATCATTGCGCCTAAAATAAATAACAGCCAAGTCATTCTGATCAGTCAGTAAATAAAGCCAGCAGTATTCAAAAGATTGCTGAAAAAGCCAAGCTAATATTTAGCTGTATTTGTGCACAGCTTAGTCGAATTTCAGATAAATAATTTATTTGAAGATAGTTGAATTGTTTTGATGGTGAATAAAAAGCAAACAAATCGGTACAGGAGAGCAACAATGGCTGCGTGCACTCTCCATGAAATCGCCTGATACTGGCAGAGTGCAGGAAGGAAGAGGTGATGAAAATGAAAAAAATGATATTACTGTCATCTGTGCTGGCAGTGGCTTTAACCGGTTGTATGGTCGATCCTTGGGATGATGATTATCGTGGCCATCGAGACCGTAATGGACATTATGACCGTAACCATGGTGACCGGGACTGGAAAGATAGAGATCATCGTGACTGGAAACGTGATCGGGAAGACCGTGACTGGCGTGATCGCCGTTAAGAGATCAGCTATTTATAACTTACATTTCACAAAAAAGGATTCCATACAGGAATCCTTTATTAATATTTATTGTGCAAATATTCATTTACTTTTTCTGATATAAGCCTGCACGTACTGTCCCAGCTTTGGTATTTTTAATCAGTTGCCAAGAAGAGGGGAGCTGCAAAGTATTTAAATCCCGATCTGCTTCGACATAAATCAGGCCTTCAGGCTTGATTAGCGGATCAGCAAGTTCAGCCAGAGAAGTCCATAAGTCCAAGCTGTAAGGCGGGTCTAAAAAGACCAGATCAAATTGATCTTTCAAAGTTTGCAAAGCCTGTTGCGCCGTGGTTACTTTCAGTTGTGCACGTGCTTTGGTGACTTGAAGCAGCTCCAGATTCTGGTTCAGAAATTGTGCCTGAGTACGATCCGGTTCAATCATCACCACGCTAGTCGCACCGCGGGAAAGTGCTTCAAAGGACAAAGCACCAGAACCGGCACAGATATCCAGCACCTTGGCATTCTGTACATCCCACATCAGCCAGTTAAACAGGGTTTCACGGACACGGTCTGGGGTGGGACGTAAACCGTCAATACTGGCAAAGGCTAGCTGACGGCGTTTCCAGTCACCACCAATAATTCGTAGCTGATTTTTCATATATTAATCTCCTTCTACAGCTGGTGCAGAGTTTGCAGATGAGCTCGAACGAGATGTATTCGATGTTGCGTTTGAGGAAGTTTGTGGTGCATCCGTGCTGTTAGGTGTTGCCGCAGCATCAGGGCTAAGCATACTTGCACCACTTGGTAGCTCGCCAGGTTTAATACCGGCGGTCATCAGTCCCCCACTTAATTGATGATTGAGTGGGCGTACCGGATTCTTATTTTTATGCAGTAACCAGTAATCAAAAATAGGACGAGCGAGTGCAGTGGCGGCACTACCGCCGCGGCCATTCTCCAGAATGACTGCAATGGCAATTTCAGGTTTTTCTGCAGGAGCAAAACCGACAAACAGACCATGGTCAAGCTGGCGATCAGTTAGCAGGGCTTCATTGTAACGTTTACCCTGGGCAATACTTTTTACCTGTGCTGTGCCGGTTTTACCGGCAATACTATATTGCAGGCCGCCTTTAATACCGCGACCCGTACCCGACTGAATAACATCAACCATGGCGTCGCGCATTTTGAACCAGTCTTCTTCTTTACCATTAAAATCGATCTTGCCATGGGTACCATTATGGACTTTAAATGCTTTGGCGCCACGGCTTTCGCGCAGGACATGCGGTACGACTTTATTGCCATGGTTGGCAGTAATTGCTGTTGCCATCGCTAGCTGTAATGGTGTTGCTGTAAAGGCACCCTGACCAATACTCACAGAAATCGTTTCACCACGTGACCATTTAGATTTGCGGGTACGCATTTTCCATTCAGGACTTGGGTACAGACCAGAGCTTTCACTTGGTAAATCTACCCCCGTTTTTCACCAAAACCAAACTGACGCATCCAGCCATTCATCTGTTCAATACCCATACGATAGGACATGACATAGAAATAGGTATCGCAGGAAACCACCTGGGCTTTATGCAGATTTACAGTACCATGACCAGTTTTCTTGTGGTCGCGGAAACGGTGACTATCACCCGGCAAAGTGAAATAACCTGGATCGGAAATCGCTGTATCCCAATCGACCAGGCCATAATGAAGGCCACCCAGGCCAAACATCGGTTTAATGGTCGAACCTGGAGGATAAGTTCCTTGCACCGCCCGGTTATACAACGGCTGATCAAGGTTATCACGTAAGTAAGAATAATCTTTGGTGCTGATTCCGGTTACAAACAGGTTCGGGTTGAAACTTGGGCTAGAAACCAGTGCTAAAATTTCCCCTGTACCTGGATCCATGGCAACAATAGCGCCACGACGTCCCGCCAGTTGCTCGGAAGCAACCATTTGCAGGCCATAATCTAAAGATAAAAACAGGTCATTCCCGCGTACTGGATCCTTACGTCCAAGATGACGCAGCACATTACCATGTGCATCTGCTTCGACTGATTCATTTCCTGGAACACCGTGGAGTAGCTCCTCATAGGATTTTTCGACCCCGATTTTCCCGATCAGGTTGGTACCCGCGTAAAGGTCCTTATCAATACTTTTTAATTCTTTGTCATTAATACGACCCACGTAACCAATCACATGTGCAAACAATTCACCATGTGGATAGTAACGGGTCATCTGGGTATCAATTTTTACCCCTGGGAACAGGTGCTTAATTTCACTAAAGCGGGCAATATCGGTTTCGGTCAGATTCAGTTTGATAGAAACACGTTCTGTTTTTTTTGCGGTTTTAATCCGGCTATTAAAACGCTCGATATCTTCTTCGTTCAGTTCCAGAATCGGGATCAGGCGCTTAATCGTATCATCAATATCCTCAACATCGGCACGACTTAAGGTCGCGGTAAATACCGGATAGTTATCTGCCAAAAGGACGCCGTTACGGTCATAGATATAGCCACGTGCAGGCGCAAGTGGTTGCAGGCGGATACGGTTCTGGTCAGAAGCCGTGTTGAACTCATCGAAGCTGACAATCTGCAAATAGGCATAGCGGCTGATTAGTAGCAGCATGCAGATGATGACCAAGCCAATCGAGAAAAACACACGATTGCGATAAATGCGTTTTTCTTGCTGTACATTTTTTAATGGAAAATGCTGCTTCATACGAGATCGACTTAGACCTGAACACGGATAGGAATGAAAGTGCGTTATTCTAACCCAACTGACCTGGTTTGGATATTGAAATACGAGTGGGCTACCCATCTGCTAAACGTTGACTTTGCAGACATTAAAATTGTCTGCAGTTGTATACAACTGTGTTGATAATTCTGCTAAAGTCCAAATTGAATAAAAAAAGGACGATACCTTAAAACTATAATGAATCAAGGATATTGGTGAAAAGGAATGAATAAATTATACCCTTTGCTGGCATTTGCTTTCATCGCAAATACGGCTTATGCAGATGATTCTACGTATAGATCTGAAGCAAAACTGAGCGATAGTCAGGCAAGTACCTGGAATGTGGGGGCAGGATTTACCCGGAATATGATTCATCTGAATACTGAGTGGGTGAATCCGTATGGAATCGCATATGTCAAAGGTGGTGTTTTTCTGGACGATGACAAGCCATTTGGTGCACAAGTTGGCTTTCGGTACCCGGCACACCTCACAGGAAAAGATAAAAATGGGTATTATGTCGGGGCTTATGCCGGACATATCCAGAGTAAGAAGGTAGATGGAGAATATGAAGCACGTCTGGGGGGCGGGGTAGATTTATCCTATGTCATGCTGAGTTCAGAACGAATCAGTACCTTCAGTGTTGGAATCGGTACTGGTGAGGAAATGAAAAGCCGAAGTGGACATGTTGTGGCCGAAATCGAACCTCAACTACAATTTTCCTATACTTTAAGTATCGGTTTATAGAGAAAATATTCGACTTGATAAGAAAATTGTATTCTGTGAACAAAGAATTAAATATGGAAGTTATACATGCTTGAGTACGTTAACGAGTTGTGGCAAGCCTTTCTGATGCGTCCAGATTTCTGGGCTGTGCTCAGTATCATTCCTGTCACTGCATTCGTTACCTGGGCACACGTATGGATGGCCCTGAAAATGGTGTTCTATCCAATCACGTTCTGGGGATTCCACATTGGTCCATTGCCTGTCGGCTGGCAGGGCATTGTGCCACGCAAAGCAGGAAGAATTTCAGGAATTATCACAGACAATACCTTGTCTAAACTGGGATCGATCCAGGAATTTCTACAGGCGATGGACCCGGATGATATGGCACGCATCATCGGTGAACAGGTCGGTTTCGAACTTGAACATCTGATTGATGAGGTCATGATCGACCGTAATGCAGTTTTGTGGGAAAACTTGCCGTATTCCATCAAGCGCCGTATTTATTCTCAGGCACACAAGCAGTTGCCGGATGTGTTGCGCGAATTAGTGACTGAGCTGACCATGAACGTCGAGTCACTTGTGGATATGCGTGACATGGTGGTCAGTCAAATGGAGGGTGACCGCCGTCTGATGGTACGTATGTTCCTGAAGGTTGGACAGAAAGAAATTAACTTTATCTGGCATATCAGTGCTTTAATTGGTATGTTCTTTGGTCTGTTCCAGATGATCGTATGGTTCGTGGTGCCTTGGCACTGGACCGTACCATTCTGGGCAGCAATTTGGGGTTTCCTGACCAACTGGATTGCCATCTGGATGGTCTTCAATCCGATAGAACCACACTATGTGAAATACCCGCAGTTCTTCACCCGCACGCAGAGCCGCAAGTTTCCATGGATCAAACCGGTTATTCCACGTATTGGCACCTATAACATACAAGGTGCTTTTATGAAACGTCAGGAAGAAGTCTCTGACGTCTTCGCAAGTGTAGTGACAGAAGATCTGATTACGTTAAAATCGATCATGACAGAAATGATGTATGGTGGTAAGAAAGAAAAAACCCGCCGGATCGTCAAGCGTCACATTAACGAAATTATGGAAACTCCATTGGTTCGCACCTCTTTACAGCTATCCTTGGGGCCAAGAGAGTATGCAAAACTCAAGACAGACTTGATCGATCGCTCAATTGAAATTACGATGGTGCCTGTATGCGACCCTGCGTTTAATGCGAGCCGTGCACAGAAAATCTATCAAATGTTTAGAGACCGCATACGCGAGTTAACACCGAAGGAGTTTCAGAATCTTTTACGACCTGCGTTTCAGGAAGATGAGTGGATTCTGATTGTATTGGGTGGAGTAACCGGTTTTGTCGCGGGTTTAATCCATTTGTTTGTGGCTTTCTTATAACGAGACGCTGAAATGCTGGATACCTTTGGGGATGTCCAGACATTTGGTGTCCTATACATTGTTAAAAAATGAGGATGTTTATATATGCGCATTATCTTACTCGGACCACCTGGAGCAGGTAAAGGTACACAAGCTCAGTTGATCTGTAAGCGCTACAATATCCCACAAATTTCAACCGGTGATATGCTCCGTGCTGCAATTCGTGAAGGAACTGAATTAGGTTTAAAAGCTAAAAGCGTCATGGACAATGGCGGTTTGGTTTCTGATGAGTTGATCATCGGTCTGGTTAAAGAACGTATTGCACAGCCTGACTGTGTAAATGGCTGCATCTTTGATGGCTTCCCGCGTACTATTCCACAAGCTGAAGCACTTGAAAACGAAGGTATCAACATCGATCACGTGATTGAAATTGATGTACCGGACGAAGAAATTGTGCAACGTCTTTCTGGCCGCCGTCAGCACCCGGCTTCTGGTCGTGTTTACCACATTGTTTACAACCCACCAAAAGTGGAAGGTAAAGATGATGAAACTGGTGAAGATCTGGTTCAACGTCCTGATGACCAGGAAGAAACCATTCGTAAACGTTTAGGTTCTTACCATACTGAAACTGAACAGCTGGTTGGCTTCTATCAAGGCCGTGCTGCATCAGGTGAAAATGCACCAACTTATGACAAATTGAACGGTCTACGTCCAATTGAACAAGTTCAAGCGGATCTGTTCGCGATTCTGGATCAGTCAAAATAATCATTTCACGATAATTTTGACATTCAGGGAGCCCTAAGTCATATTAGGGCTCTTTTTATTTCTGCATCTTTAAAGGAATTGCGACTGTGAAAATTGGTTTGTTATTGCTCATGGTGGTGTTCTTGGTTGTTCTAGCAGGCCTTCTGGTCATGAGCTACCGAATGCTAAACAAAGTGCAGAAGCAGGAAAAAATCGAAAATAGGGACAAAACCCCAGAGCGACAATTGCACCCGAAATTACAGGCTGAATTAGAGCAGCGCAAAAAAATGCAACAGCAGTTAGAGGAAAAGCAAAAATAAGCATTCTTATCTGCTGAACGAGACAAAAAAAGCTGAACCAGAGTTCAGCTTTTTCATTTAAGGGATCAGTCAGTATTTTTAACTGCAATTGGTTTCAATGCACCAAAGTCAAAACGGTCCGGCCAGTTACAGACATCAGCGACCACACATTCATGACATTTTGGTTTGCGTGCAATACATGTATAACGACCGTGTAAAATCAGCCAGTGATGTGAATCAATGATAAATTCCTTGGGAATGACTTTGATCAGACGGTGTTCAACCTCCAGCACATTTTTACCAACCGCAAGTCCGGTACGATTACCGACCCGGAAAATATGGGTATCGACCGCCATGGTCGGTTGACCAAAGGCCGTGTTCAGCACTACATTCGCCGTTTTACGACCTACACCCGGCAGGGCTTCTAAGTCTGCACGATTGTCCGGTACGATGCTGTTGTGCTTCTGAATCAGCATTTCACAGGCTTTAATCACATTGACTGCTTTGGAATTATATAAACCGATCGTTTTGATATATTCCTTCAAACCATCGACACCTAGAGCATAAATTGCCTCCGGCGTATTGGCGACTGGAAACAGTTTGTCTGTGGCTTTGTTGACACTGACATCTGTGGCTTGGGCTGACAGCGTTACTGCGACCAGCAATTCAAAAGGATTAGAATAAT
The DNA here is from genome assembly GCF_000264725.1 of Acinetobacter sp. HA. Lineage (NCBI taxonomy): Bacteria > Pseudomonadati > Pseudomonadota > Gammaproteobacteria > Moraxellales > Moraxellaceae > Acinetobacter > Acinetobacter sp. HA. Next base: position 55,888 of record NZ_AJXD01000001.1, read on the forward strand.
TCAGTTCAGTTTTTGGATTCGGACGTTGTTCACGTAAGCGTTCAAAAAAAGTCTGAATCTGTTTTCTGGTCATGTTCTTTACAGGCTTTCCGCTCATGCTTGTCATCATCTTATCCCTGTAAATCCTGTAATTGCTGCATTAGTTCGGCAAGCTGGGTGCGTTTACCTGTATCTTCGCGTACAGACAGCTGTTTTTCGAGCTTTTTGATCTGGGTACGCAGTTTGGCCAGTTCAATCGTAGTTTTGGCGTCCCGGATCAATCCATCCTCATTTGGCTTTTCCACCATTTCAATCACGGGTACATTTCGACTTTGTGCAGAGAACTCGGCAAATAGTTCGGTATTGATTTCAGCACGTACCACAGGACCTTTACGGTCAATGCGGCGTTTTTCCTCACGTTGGATATGTGCATAGTAACGTTGGCGCAGATCATTCTGTTCCTGCACATGCTGTTCCTCTGACATGAGTGGATGGGTATCTTCTACTAGATCAATACAGTCGACCGGGCAGGGTGGAATACACAGTTCGCAGCCAGTACACAAATCTGTCAGTACCGTATGCATCAGTTTGCCTGAGCCAATAATGGCATCGACCGGGCAGGCACTAATGCATTTGGTACAGCCAATGCATTCATCTTCACGAATCACTGCTTTCATGCGCTGAGGACGCCCATCAGCCTGAATGGGCCAGACACTTGGCTCAGCACTAAGTTTAGGACGATTTAACAATCTGGCGAGGGCATCTGCCACCGGCTGTCCACCGGGTACACATTTGTTAGCTTCTTCTCCCTCGGCAATGGACTGAGCATAGGGTAGGCAGCCATCACGATGACCACACAAACCGCATTGGGTCTGTGGCAATAACGCATCAATGGATTGGATGAGGGAAATCTGCGAATTCATGATATTTCAAAGCCGCTCACAGTGAGCATTTCAGGAGGTGAAACAAAATATGTCAGAATTACAAATTTTAGCATATTTTGATCGGCTTGTTTGTGCACAATTAAGGTAACCAATATGCATTATTATCATGCATAAATAAGAATTTAGACTTTGATTCCACTGATATTTTGCTATCTAAAAATTTAATTCATAATAAATATAAATAACTGTTATAAAATTAATTTTCATATTTTTTCAAAAAAACTATTGTGGATTGGTTACAAAAGATATTTAATATTTTGCGCCAAAATTTAACATTGATTGTAAATTTGACCAATTTTGATCCATTTTCTGCTGAGGATTAAGCGTTGAAATACAACACACTTAATGAGTTCCTAGATTACGTTAAAACACGTGATGCACATCAACCAGAATTTCTTCAAGCTGTAGAAGAAGTGATGACAAGCTTGTGGCCGTTCATTCAAAAGAACCCACAATATGCAGCTCACGGTTTACTAGAACGTCTAGTTGAACCAGAGCGTGCGATCCAGTTCCGCGTTTCTTGGGTAGATGACCAAGGTCAAACTCAAGTAAACCGTGCGTTCCGCGTACAGTACAACTCAGCGATTGGTCCATTTAAAGGTGGTATGCGTTTCCACCCATCTGTGAACCTTTCAATCCTGAAATTCCTGGGCTTTGAACAAACGTTTAAAAATGCTTTGACTACTTTGCCTATGGGCGGTGGTAAAGGTGGTTCTGACTTTGATCCTAAAGGCAAGTCAGAAGGCGAAATCATGCGTTTCTGCCAAGCGTTAATTATCGAGCTTTACCGTCACCTTGGTTCTAATACTGATATCCCTGCGGGTGACATTGGTGTAGGCGGCCGTGAAGTAGGTTATATGGCGGGTATGATGAAGAAGCTCAGCAATGACACTTCATGCGTATTCACTGGTAAAGGCTTGTCTTTCGGTGGTTCATTGGCTCGTCCTGAAGCAACTGGTTACGGTACTGTGTATTTCGCTGAGGAAATGCTGAAAACTCGTGGCGATAGCTTCAAAGATAAAGTCGTGACCATTTCTGGTTCTGGTAACGTTGCGCAGTACGCTGCTGAAAAAGCAATGTTCTTAGGTGCTAAGGTCGTTTCTCTATCTGACTCTGCGGGAACTGTTTATGTTAAAGACGGTTTCACTGATGAACTTCTTGCTGAAGTGATGGAACTGAAAAACGTTAAACGTGGCCGTATTTCTGAATTCGCGTCTAAACACGGTTTTGAATACCTTGAAGGTCAACGTCCTTGGGGCATTAAGTGTGATATCGCGCTTCCATGTGCAACTCAAAACGAACTAGATGCTGATGATGCTGTTAAACTTCTTGCAAACGGTGCAATCTGTGTTGCTGAAGGTGCAAACATGCCATCTACTTTAGGTGCTGTAGAGAAATTCGTTGAAGCGAAAATCCTTTACGCTCCAGGTAAAGCATCGAATGCAGGTGGTGTAGCAACTTCTGGTCTTGAAATGTCTCAAAACGCATTGCGTCTTGGCTGGACTTTCGAAGAAGTTGATGAACGTCTTCATGCAATCATGAAAGAAATTCACCGTAACTGTGTGAAATTCGGTACTAAAGAAGACGGTACTGTGAACTATGTTGACGGTGCAAACATTGCGGGCTTCGTAAAAGTTGCTGATGCAATGCTTGCTCAAGGCGTATTCTAAGTCTGACTTAGTTTAAGCTTTAAAAAAACCGAGGCCATAGCCTCGGTTTTTTGTCTCTGTTATAAAAATATTTTATAGCGAGCCTTTTACTGCTTCACGCTCGACGGCCATATCAAATATATAGGCATATTTAGACTGATCTGCTGCCGGATTCTTGATTTCAAAGCGTTTTATGCGAATTACCTGACGCTCATTTGGCGTATGCTGGAAGCCTTCGATTTGGTCATAGAAAAGGTTCCAATCTTTATCGACCTGAGTTTTTAAGCCCTGCTCATTGTATTTGACTTCGCGCACCTGAAGGCAGGTTTGCTGTGCTACACCGGTACAAGCTTTAGTTTCAGGGGAAATTTCCAGGAAAATGATATCAGCCTGACCATTATAACGGGCTTCTGGCGTCATCTTCCCTGTGAAGACGTAAGCCTTTCCGTTTACGGTCAGAGTCAAAACCGGATTTTGAGTATCACTGGTATTTAAGCTAAATGGAATACGGGCATCATTAAAAATTTCACCTGCCAGCTTTTCCTGTTGCATGGCATTGGTATCACAGGCTTTCATGGTTGAGATTAAGGTGCCAGTTTCCAGCTGACCCTCAGAGATTTTCCAGCTACCACCCAAGCTATTGCAGCTGGTAGTGATACTAAAACGATTCTCATCATGGAAGCTCAGCACCATATGTTCTTTTGCACCGGTATCAATGTGCCATTCATAAGCACTCAAAGTATTGGCGGCATTTTGTTGCTGTAATACGGACACGGCAAGATCTCCTACTTTTTGGACATCATTGGACTGACAAGCTGCAAGGGTTAAAGGAAATAACGCAATAATTAAGTATTTTAATTTCATTGATTGAATAGTCATGAAGCAAATAAATCAGACTTAAGCTTAAACGATTCATTTTTAAAAAATATGGATACATTCTGAAGCTTTAGGTAGCAAAATGTATCCATGAAAATTGCATGATGAGTAAAATAAGACAGGAAGATTTTCTTAGGCCTAAGAAAAAAGGCTCAGATAGAGCCTTTAAATCCTAATCAAAACGATAGATATCCATACCCAGTGAACCCATGCTAAAGCTGCTATGCACCAGACTGAAACGAGTACCAGTTCCCATTGCAAAGAAAATCGGTGCAAAGTGTTCCAGGGTCGGGTGATTACGTTCCAGGTAAGGAATACTTGGCCAATCCAATACGGCTTCATAGTCACTATGAGCGAGTTTGCTTACCACATAATTGCGGAAGGTCGAGGCCCATTCTGGAACAATATTGGATAGTCCAGTACGATCCAGCTCTCGCAGGTTATGCGTGATACTGCCTGAACCAATCAATAGGACCTGCTGCTCACGCAGGTGTGCCAGCGTTTGACCAATTTTATAAATGTCATGTGCAGTCATGTTGATGGGCAGGGAAATTTCTATCACCGGAATATCTGCATCCGGATACATATGTAGCAGTGGCATCCACACGCCATGATCACGCGGGCGTGAATTATTGGCATAGGCGCTAAAGCCAGCTTCAGACAGGAAGCCGAGAATCTGTTCAGCCAGTTCTGGTTGACCCGGCGCAGGATAACGTAGTTGATACAGTTGAGGCGGGAAGCCACGGAAATCATGCCAGGTTTCTGGACGAATACCGGTATTTACTTCCAGTGCATTACTTTCCCAGTGGGCAGACATTACAATGATTGCCTCTGGACGTGGCAAATTGACATTTAAACGCTCCAGTGCCGGACCTACCTGTTCGGGATTCAGGGCAAGCATTGGAGAGCCATGGGAGATAAACAGGCCGGGAAGCGTTTGTAAGTTCATAGTTCAAGCCACATCTGGAAGATGTCTTCAATAATGCATGAAAGCAAGCGAAGTAAGGAGGGGAGATTGTTCAACAATTCGTTGCGGAAATAGAACAATAGCCAATTCTCACCTTAACCCGCACGGTGATAAGGGTGATTATGATTAATGCTCATGGCACGGTACAACTGTTCAATCAGCATGACACGAACCAGAGGATGCGGCAAGGTCAGTTTGGATAGTGACCAGTGCCATGCAGCTGCCTTACGTACCGCTTCAGAGTGACCATCCGGCCCACCAATGGCTAAAGCCACATCATTACCTTCCAGCATCCAGCCTTTCATGGTTTCAGCCAGTTTTTCGGTACTGAATTCACGGCCGCCGACTTCAAGTGCAATCAGGGTTTCATTTGGCTTTAATGCATTCAGGATACTATCGCCTTCGATATTACGATATTTCAGGATGTCGGCTTCTGAATCATTCTTGCCACGTTTCGCCATCGGTAATTCAATGATTTGTGTTTGAACAAATGGCTGTATGCGCTTGAAATAATCTTCAAAACCAGTGAGCACCCAAGCTGGCATTTTTTGACCAATGGTCAGAATACAGATTTTCATACAGACATCGTGTAGTTCAGAAGTGCTCATTATAACGATGAAACAACATGAAGTTGAGTATAGAAACAAATTGAAATTGAATTAGAAAAAGCACTGCTGCATAAATATCCAGAGTTCAAGTTTCTGCTTGATCATGTCATGGAAATAATAACAAATGCGGATTGTAGCCATTTTAAGAAAAAGTTATCTGGGTTTGCTGATCAGTCTGTCTTTAATCTTCCCGAGTTGGGCCTGGGCCAATCCAGCCAACGCTCAAGTCAAAAATCTCGAGCTTTACTTTAGCCAGATCCTGAATGTGGATGAATTTAGAAATCACAAGAATACGGCTGAACTGAACCGGGTATCCGGTTGGTTGAAAGAGCAGATGCGACGCTTTGGTATTCCGTGCCAGTTTCAAAGCTATATTGTGAATAGTCAGGGCTATCGCAATCTGGTTTGTCAGCTCAATGTAAAAGCCAAAGATAAAATCGTCATTGGTGCTCACTATGATGTTTTTGCCAATCATCTCGGTGCGAATAATAATGCTTCTGGCGTCGTAGGAGTGGTGGAAGCTGCACGATTGTTGGCCCTGCAAAAAAATAAACTGAAAAATAATATCGAGTTTGTTTTCTATGGTCTGGAAGAACCGCCGTATCTCAACACAGAGCATATGGGCAGTGCGATCCATGCCAAGGCATTGAGAAAGCAAAAGCAGAAAATACGTGGCGTCTTTGTACTGGACTCTATTGGTTACTATGATGAAAATCTGGTACAGAGCTATCCGACAACTCTAAAATGGTTTTATCCTCGGCATGCCAATTATATTGCCAGTATTGGACATCTAAGTTCAGTAGGACTTACAGGAAGATTTTGCGAAGCTATGCAGACGCGTCAGCGTTTAGAGTGTGAACGTTTTATTATTCCTACTTTTATGCAGGGACTGGATTATTCGGGCTATCTCAGTTATGCCAAGCAGAATTTTCCAACTGTACTGATCAGTGACACAGCTCATTACCGTTATCCTTATTACAACACTGAGCAGGACACTCTAGATAAACTGGATCTGAAAAAAATGACTTATGTGGTAGACGGATTGATGCAAACCGTTCTAAATCCATAAAATTTAGGTAGAGATAATAAAAAAAACCTGCCGGAGCAGGTTTTATTTATGAGCAGATCAC
>NZ_AJXD01000002.1:0-67883 GCF_000264725.1 Acinetobacter sp. HA
AAAAAACCGCTGCCGAGGCAGCGGTTTTTTTATACCAGTCTATTTTTCATTTGCAGATAGGCATTTAAATTGTTGAGCTGCTCCTGTGAAGCCGCATGTCCTAGCAAACTTCCCTTCTCTAGCCATGCTCGGGCAAGCGTTACATCACGATTTACACCAATACCCTTGGTGTATACACGTCCCAGATGACCATAAGCGTCAGCATTGACCTGTGCAGCAGCTTTATAATAGAACTGGATCGCTTGATCCATATTAGCTTCAACGCCAATACCGTGTTCCATCGCTTCCCCAAGCGCATTCAAGGCCATGGCATTTTGCTGGGCAGCAGCCTGCTTTAAATAATTCAGACCTAAAGCAGTCTCCTGCTCTACGCCTTCAGCTTTAAGATACATCACCCCAAGCTGTGCTTGTGCCTGTGCATGACCGAACTGGGCCGCTTGATGCAAATAGCGTTTGGCCTGATCTTCGTCAATAGTAAATACCGGATATTGACCTGACAGTGCCTGATACAAATACCAGGCGGCATCAGCCGAACCTTTGCATACGGCCTGATTCAGATATTGAATGGACTTGTCACGGTTGGGCAACGGATACTCGGGCAGGCTATAGAAACGCCCAACGATATAAGTCAGATCAGCTTCAGATTGTGCACCGATATTCCAGTGCTGCTGCGCGTTCTGCTGAATGATTTGCGTGGCTTTAGCGGTATCTTTAACTGTACCAATACCATGCAGATAGCACAGCGCGAGACCCATCTGGCTATAGAAATAATCTGGATCAATCTTGGCAGCAGCCTGATACAGGCTAAACGCTTTTTCAGGCTCATTTGCGACCAGATAAGACTCATAATATAACGCTGCAATCATGCACAAAGCTTGAGGAAACTGAGTATTCGCCGCTTCACTCCAATAGCGAAAAGCCATGGTTTCATTCTTATCGACAAACCAACCATAAAAATAGGCTAAACCAAGTAAAGTTTTGGCTTGAGCATCTTTATGCTCATAAGACAGCTGTTGTAAATGCTGCAAGATCCGCTGCCGCTGATCAGCATCAATCGTACCTAGTAATACACCAGCATAATATTCATACGCACCATTCTGATCATCCAAATTAACGCTTTGTTTAATGAAGCGTAAGGCTTTTGACTGATCCTGTGGTAATAGCTCACCGCGTACATACAGTTGTGCAATCTGTTGGGTTGCTTCGAGATGATCTTGCTGCGCGGCCAGAAACAGATAATGGATTCCCAAGCTTAAATCTTGGGTGGTACCCTCTGCCAAATAGTGTTGTGCCAACTGGTACTGTGAACCAGAGTGTCCCTGATCTGCATTCTGAATCAGCAGTTGTAGACGATGCTGTTCTGCCGCATCCTGAGTGGGTTCAGACAATTCGGTGATTCGATACTGGGCTTCCATATTACCGCGTGCCACGGCATGACGATACCAATACAGTGCTTTTCCGCAATCTCGATGCTGATAGCGGTCATCCTCAAAGACCTGTCCCAGATGGTAAGCAGCTTCATCACTGCCAAGACGGAATGCATTTTCAAACAGATTAATCGCATTTTCGGTACTTTGCGGACGCCCCAAACCTTTGAGTTGCATCAGCCCCATACCGACATAGGCCTGAGGGATTTCCTGCTGTTGAGCCAGATCCTGATAGATCTGATAGGCACGCGCATAACTCGACTGCTGCCCTTCAGTACTGAGACGAGCCGCGTGCTTGAGCTGGGCCTCAATCTGTTCAATCCATAGGTCATGTTGCACTGCCCTGGCTTGATCTCGTGTTACCGGGTCAGGACGCTTCCACATCCAGATCCCCAACGCCACGATTCCCAAAATCAGCACCAGTAAGAACCACATAGCTGCTCCCTGATATTGTTTTTTGTTATATAAATCTAGTCTTCATTCTAAACGCAGGCACAAAAAAAGCACAGTAACTGTGCTTTTTTATTTTTTATATCAGACTTTTGCTCGCTTCATATCCAACTTTTTCAACACTTCTGATACTGCAACCATGGCAAAACTGGAAGTCACCACTACCGCTGAACCATAGCCACCACAACGTAAGCCCGCGCTTGGACAGACATCGGCACTGGAGAAGGGATTGTCGATTGAATAAACACAGGTGATGCCAAATTTTTCTTTCGGTTTTTTACAGATACCTTTTGCACGTAATTGCGCACGTAATTTTGCCAGCATCGGGTCCTGTTCAGTTTTGGATAGATCAGCCACCCGGATTTTTAATGGGTCAAGTTTACCGCCTGCTCCACCCGAGACAATCAGAGGAATTTTATTGAAACGACAATGCAGCATCAAAGCAAATTTAGCTTTTACATCATCAATACAGTCCAGAATAATGTCAGGTTTTCCCGCTAGGATTTCTTTAACATTTTCAGGCGTGAGATAGTCATCAATCAAGTTTACTTTAATACGTGGGTTAATCGCACGGCAGCGTTCTGCCATGATTTCAATCTTTTCACGGCCTAAGGTGGTCGTCATCGCGGGTAACTGACGATTGATATTCGATGCCGCCACTACATCCATATCAACAATAGTTACTTCACCGATGCCGGTACGTGCCAGTGCTTCGACTGCCCATGAACCGACACCGCCAATTCCAATCACCATCACATGACTGTTTTCATAATGATGAAAGCTGTCATCGCCATAAATTTTGGCTACACCGGCAAAGCGGCGGTCATATTCATCATCTTGAAGCAGATCAGTCATAGGTCATCAATAGCAAGAAAAACATCGGGGCATTTTAGCAAATTCGCAGCCGGTTGACTGCCACTAAAATTCAGACACAAATTCAGTCAAAAAACTATTCTTTAACCATCCATAAAAAGCTTAAAATCGATCAAATTCCATTCACCAGTAAAATCATCACAATAGATCTTTTTCATAAATCAAAACATGATCGTTATATTCATATTTAAATGGATATTGAAAGCTCCTTCTCCCTCTTGAATGAGAAGTATTACTTCGCAAGAGGAGGGAGATTTCTTAGATATAACCGTTTCCTTGCGCAGCAGTACTACTCATCTCCTACAAAGAGAGCAGAATTTCATTTTAATGATTAAAAAATGATTTATGAAAGAACCCTAATAACCAGAATATTTTAATCCTTCTCAGCTTACAGGGAATCAGGTCAGTATGCTATTTAACGCCCTTTATGCACTCATGATTGTTCTGTTCCTGCTTTATCTTTATGGCTTAGTTTTTAAAAAGCGGAAAAATTATTATTTCAGTATCATGATTCGCTTACTGACTTTGGGATTATTTGCTTTAATTGTCTTTGATCAACATGAAACCCAGATCCATCTTGCTTTGGTCCTGCTCACCTGGGTACTGTTTGAAAGCAGCGATAATTTTTATAATAAAAGACTCTCTTCAAGTAAATAAAAAAGAGGCTTTACGCCTCTTTTTCAATGTCCGGATTATTTGTTCATAATGAAAAAATATTCACGATAGTATTTCAGTTCAGCAATTGAATCACGAATATCATCCATCGCCAGATGTGAGGCATTTTTCTTGAGGCCACTCATGATTTCCGGGCGCCAGCGTTTTGCCAACTCTTTCACTGAAGACACATCCAGGTTACGGTAATGGAAATATTGCTCCAGTTCTGGCATCAGACGGTGCAAGAAGCGACGATCCTGACAGATCGAATTACCACACATGGGTGATACTTTTGGATTAACCCATTTTTTCAGGAACTCGATGGTTTGTTGTTCAGCATCTTGTGCAGTAAGTTTGCTGCGACGCACACGCTCCACCAGACCCGATTGTCCATGTTGACGGGTATTCCATTCATCCATGGCATTGAGCACACGATCCGACTGATGAACTGCAAGGACAGGACCTTCGGCAAGAATATTTAAATTGTCATCGGTTACAATCGTTGCAACTTCAATAATCTGGTCATTGTCTGTATCCAGACCTGTCATTTCCAGGTCGATCCAAATCAGGCGGCTATCCGGGGTGCTGCTCATAAATGTGCAATCTTATTAGGCTATAAAACATTTATAGTAGCAAATTTATTACGTCGATGCTGTAACTGACACCCTGCTTCATGCTATTTTTGCCATCTCGCTCCCATGGTTTTTTAGGATTTGAATGGCTTTAATACGTAAACGTCGTTTAACTGAACAACAACAACGTCGTATTCAAAAACAGCACAAAACGCGTCAGGAAGAGGCGGATACCTCCCAAGACCTGGAAGGACTGGTCGTGCAGCATTATGGTCGACAGCTAGAAGTCCAGGCGCTTTCGGTTCCTGAACTGCATCCTGAAAAACCGGTGGTGGCTGAAGGTGAACCTGAACCCTTCTGGAAAGAAATTGAAATGGGTAGCGTGTGGCGCTGTCATACCCGTACTAACCTTGAATTGCTGGTCACAGGTGACCGGGTCAAATGGCAGGCTGATCCAAATACTGGCTTGGGAATTATCACTGCGATTCATCCGCGTAAATCACTGCTGACCCGACCTGACCGTTATCACAAGGTTAAACCGGTCGCAGCCAATATTTCCCTGATTGTGATTGTATTTGCACCATTGCCTGAGCCAGCGCCAGGCCTGATTGATCGTTATCTGGTGGCTTGTGCCGATGCAGAGATTCCCGCACTACTAGTCCTGAATAAATCAGACTTACTCAAGGAAAATGATCCAATTCTGGAACTGCTCAAAGAATATGAAAATCTGGGTTATGAAGTCATGCAGACCCAGTCTGATGGAGATCTGACTGAACTTTCTGCGCGTCTCAATGATGAAACAGTCGCATTTGTGGGGCAATCAGGTGTAGGCAAAAGCACCCTGATCAATGCCATCGTGCCGGATGCAGCTCAAAAAACGAATGTTATTTCTGAAAACTCGGCATTGGGTCAGCATACAACAACTTCAACACGCCTGATTTCCTTTGGTGATGGCGCAGCGCTGATTGACTCTCCGGGGATTCGTGAATTTGGCCTGTGGCATTTGACTTTAGACAAGGTACAAACCGGTTTTCCAGAGATTGAAAATCTGCTAGGGCACTGTCAGTTCCGTAACTGCACGCATAAACATGAAAAGCAATGTGCTTTACGTCAGGCAGCAGATTCAGGTGAAATTTTGCCGCGTCGTTTGGACAGCTATCTGCGATTAATTGATGAAATCACGGAAGCTCAACAAAAAAATTGATATTCTTAAGCTTTAGCCCTTGAAGCGGTGATTTTGATCACCATATTTATGAGCTATACTCTTGGCAATTTTGAAATTGTAATTAGGTGAATTGTGGAACGTTGGTTCGAGTTTATGGGGAATCACCCCTTTTTGTTTGGTGCACTTGCAGCATTGGTGGTTTTGTTCTTCATTATCGAAGGTCAACGTAACGGTCGTAAAATTTCTCCGCAATCGCTGGGAATTTTGGTCAAGGCAAAAAATGCCATGCTGATCGACCTGCGTGATGCCAAAGATTTCCGTGAAGGTCATATCAGCGGTAGCCGTAATATTCCATACAGCCAAATTACCAAACATGTCGAAGAGTTAAAAACAGCAGATCGCCCATTGGTGTTCATTTGTAATCTTGGGCAAGTTGCAGGTACTGCGCTACAACAGGTCGGTCATGCAGATGCTTACCGTCTTGATGGCGGCATCAGCAACTGGAAAGCCCAAGGCTTACCTCTGGTGAAAAGTAAATAATTTACGATCAGGAGATTCATTCATGGCTGAAGTCATTATCTATTCAACGACTGTGTGTCCATACTGTGTCCGTGCAAAACAGCTCCTTGAGCGTAAGGGCGTAGAATATAAAGAAATCAATCTGTCTAAAGAAGATCCGCAGGTTCGTCTTGATTTGATGCAACGCACCAATCACCGTACCGTGCCACAGATTTTTATTAATGAACAATTTATCGGCGGTTTTGACCAGCTTTACGCTTTAGAGCGTGAAGGCAAACTCGACGAATTACTGGCTTAATTGCCTTTTAATTATCACCTCATATTAAGGATTAAAGAATGAGTGAAGAACAACAAGCTCAACCACAATTGGCATTAGAGCGTATTTATACCAAAGACATTTCTTTTGAAGTACCTGGGGCACAAGTTTTTACCAAGCAATGGCAACCCGAGCTGAACATCAACCTTTCTTCTTCTGCAGAAAAGATTGATCCAACTCACTTTGAAGTCGCTTTAAAAGTGGTAGTACAGGCAAATAACGAAGGTGATACAGCATTTATCGTTGATGTCACTCAAGCAGGTATCTTCCTGATTGATAGCGTTGAAGAAGAGCGTCTGCCTTACATTCTTGGTGCGTACTGTCCGAACATCCTGTTCCCATTCCTTCGTGAAGCAGTGAATGATCTGGTCACTAAAGGTAGCTTCCCACAGCTATTGCTTACACCAATCAACTTTGATGCTGAATTCGAAGCCAACATGCAACGTGCGCAAGCTACTGCTGTTGAAGGTCAAGCTTAATCGTTTGATCCTGAATCAAAAAGACCGCAATTGCGGTCTTTTTTATGGTCTGTTTATAAGTTATTTAAAGGCTTGATGCCCCTGCTTTTTAATCTCATCCATTTTCACGGACAAATTTTGGGCTTCCTGCAACTGCTTAGCAGCAAGCAGCTGTTCTGCCTTTTTAATCTCTATTAGCAAATCCTTTAGCAATCCCTGATAGGCCACTACATGTGCATCTTCGGCTTTCAGTTTTTGCAGCTTGGATGGTAAATGTTTCTGGTAGCTTTCTACAGTTTGCTGCATGATCTGTAATGCTGCTTGTGCCTCTTTAGAATCCTCTGCAGCTTTAAATTTTTTCAAATTTTTATCCAGGTCATGCATGCTGTAATGCTGGTGCTCTTCTACTGCCATAGCCGAAGTTCCCAGACCTAAGCCTATAACGAAAATGATGCTAATCCACAGTGATTTAAACATGGTTATTTTCCTGATTTTTTTGTTTTAAGCATCTTAATGGCAAAGTATTAAAAGATAAATTATCTTCATCCTATTTTTTAGACTTGATGTCATCAGATTTACATCATTGTCCATTAGCATAAAAAATAAAAACCCCTCAATTGAGGGGTTTTCTTTGCTTGAAATAAGTATTAAAAATCTTATTCTGCATCCAGCATCAGCTCTGCGCTCATGCCAACCGTATTATAACCGGCATCAACATACATGATTTCGCCAGTAATGCCATTCGCCCATGGTGAGCACAGGAATAATGCAGCATTACCAACATCTTCAATAGTGACATTACGTTTAAGCGGAGCCACTTTTTCATTCAAATCCAGCATTTTACGGAAAGATTTAATGCCAGACGCTGCAAGGGTACGGATTGGACCAGCTGAGATGGCATTAACGCGGATACCGTCTGCGCCCAAGCTAGATGCCAGGTAACGTACACCCGCTTCTAGAGATGCTTTCGCCAGACCCATCACGTTGTAGTTCGGCATCACGCGCTCAGAACCTTGATAAGTCAGAGTGAGTAGACAACCTTGGCGTGCAGCTAAAAGTGGCTTTGCAGCACGTGCCATCGCGATAAAGCTATAAGCACTGATGTCATGTGCAATCTTGAAACCTTCACGATCCGTCACATCAGTAAAGTCACCGTCTAAGGTATGTGCAGGTGCAAAACCGATTGAATGCACGACTCCATCCAGACCATCCCAGTGTTTTGCCAGTTCTGCAAATGCATGGTCAATTTCTGCATCTACCGCCACATCACAAGGAAATACCAATTCAGAACCGAATTGTGCAGCAAAATCATCTACACGTTTTTTCAGCTTTTCATTTGGATAGGTAAAAGCAAGTTCTGCACCTTCACGGTGTAATGCCTGAGCAATACCAAAAGCAATTGATAACTTACTTGCAATACCTGCGATCAGGAAGCGCTTACCCGCCAATAGTCCTTGTGCCATGTGAATCTCACTCAAAAATAATTTATATGCATGATGCCAAGTCTAAAGTATTTTAGAAATTGCATAATGCGCCTTTTTTCATTGGATCATACATTGAAATACAGTTTTCGACTGATGCAAGGATTTTATATTAGATATCCAGATGCAAAGCCTGATGGGTATTTTTCCAGAGCTGTTCTGCCAGTTCCTCTTGATCCATATGCAAACTTTTAGCCAGTCCTTGCAGCACATAGGGCAGATTTGCAGGCGTATTGCGGGTACGCTGTTCAGTAGAATGCTGACAACATAAGGGCGTCATGTCTGGACAATCGGTTTCAAGGACCAGATGTTCCGGGCCCATCTGCTGTACCACCTGATGCAGTTTTCTGGCATTGGAATTGGTAATTTGTCCTGTCACCCCAATCTTGAAACCCAGTTTGACAAAAGCCTTGGCTTCTTCGATTCCCCCACCAAAGGCATGCGCAATACCGCCCTGTTGAAATTGATGCTCTTTCAGTATTTTGAGTACTTCCGCATGGGATTTACGGATATGCAGTAAAATCGGTTTGTCATACTGCTGTGCCAGTTCAATCTGAGCAGCAAAAAAGTCTTTCTGCTTCTGGAAAATTTCTGCTTGCTTATGCTGTTTCAGAAACGTATCCAGGCCGATTTCACCAATGGCAATACAGTCTTCAGTTTGCAGGATCTGCTCTAAATCCTGCAAATGATCCTGCTGATGTTGCTCGATATAAAAAGGATGTAAGCCGGGGGCTAGATAGCTCCTTGGCGCATCGGCAAGATTATTTAAAAAATGCTGGGTTTGAATCAGGTCCTGAAAACGCTGCTGTAAAAAGCCGATCAGGATTAGCCCTTCCACTCCTGCCTTTTTAGCGGCATAAGCTAAATGTTCCCGATCATGCTCAAAATCAGGAACATCGAAGTGGGTATGCGTATCAAACAGTTTTAGGCTCATTTTGCAACTTGAGCTTCTGAAGCAGCCTGTTCAGTTTTCGGCAGATACTCTGGTTTTAAGATTCCCTGTAAATCACTATAAGGAATATTTAAACGCGGCAAGCCGACCACATAAGGTCCAATTTCATATTCTGCATATTGCAGTGCCAGACCTTGTTTGGTGAGGAAGAAATTATCCGTTAACTTGAATTTCCAGGCCTGCTCGTATTCTGCAACATCAGTTGCCAGCTCTGAATCAATTACCCAGGTTTTAAAGGCTTCATGCGCTTTAGCTTCCAGCTGCGCCTTTTGTTTTGGCAGGACAATATCATCCAGTTTGACCAGCTTTTTACTGTCCAGGTCAAAGTTATAATAGTTCTGTGCAGTAGAACCATGTGCCCCACCCAGATAATGTGTGCTATTTAATACTACTGTGGCCAGCGGATTTCCAGGATTCAGGATCTTCGGCTTGATCATCAGGCTAATACTGTGATTGGCACTGAGTGCTTTCAGCTCCTTGTCCAGATTCAGGAAAGTCTGCATATAAGGAATAGTCTGCTTTTCCAGCTGCTGACGTGCACTGAGCTGGGGTTGAGTTACAGCTGCCTCTGAAGCTGCGGATTGAACAGGTGTTGGCTCACTGGCGGCTTGTACTTTCGCTGACGTAATCGCATCAACATCAAGCATACCCTTCAGTCGGGCTAAAATCTGTTGATCAATAAATTCATCAATAAAACGCTGATTACTGTTCAGACGTTCAATGGTGATTTCAGGACAGCTTTTACCATCACATTCCGGAAGATCCAGGTTAAGCTTTTCGGTTTCACCCTTGAGCTGGACGATTTCAGGCTCTGCCTGAGTGACTTCCGGTGGATTAACCTCTTTGGCTTCCTTTTCTCGAGGTTGACAGGCAGTCAACAGAATCGCTGTCGCCAATAGAGACAGGCCGAATATCTTGTTATATTTTGGCATTCAATACCCTTTTGTGTTACATCACATTCCACCCGTTTTCGGGCATCAATCCTAAAACATATGCTGATACACTTCAGCTTTCAAGACCTGTTGTGTTTGTTCTTGACTAAGATAAATATCAAGTTGTTTAGCATCCTTGACAATTTCCGCACCACGATAATGCAGCCCAATCCCCTCCTGATCAAAGAACCAGTCAGCTTGCCCCCAATACAGTTTTTTCGGAGCAGTTTGTCGGACTTCTTTACTATTTTCTTTTAGCCATTTTGCATAAGCATCTTGCACGATCTTGTCCATCGTGACCCGTCTTTGTGGATCAATAATATCTAAGGCCGTCAGATTTTTTTGACTGCGGCGGTCTGCCACATAAAAATAATAGCGTTCCTTCACCGTAACATTTTCCTGCTCTGTATCCACCCCAATCTGCATTAACACATACTGATTATGCTGATAAGGGATGCGGGTATACATGGATAGTTGATAGGCTTTATTGATTTTAATCTGTTCCTGCCAGGCATCTGACTTTTTTACATAGGCATTGACGGCCTGTTGTAAGTTCATGTCCTGCAGCTGATCTTTATCCCTAATCTGATCCTGAATCACCAGTGCCTGTTTACGTTCCATCCACTGGTTCAGCCATGGATCTACCGTATCCAATGTCTGAATATCCAGTTCGATACAGTTTTTGGTTTCACAAAATGGGAGTGCAATCTTGGCCGGCTGTTCCTGAATATTCAGATAAGGCAATACATCTGCCTTTTCTACTTGCTCAATTTCGACTACCGCATCCTGAGTTTTTGTTTCTGGTTCTGATTTTTTTTGATCGCAGGCGCCCAGCAATAATCCTAAACTGATTGCTGAACTCAGCATGACTGCATTGCTAAGTTTCATATTCCCAAGCAAATTTGAAAAGATAAGTGAATGTAGCACAAAATAAAACAGCTTCCTGAGAAGCTGTTTTATTTTTAAATCATTTTATTACTTAGTGTTCACGGGTATTACGGAACACGATGTCAGGGTAACGTTCCTGCATCAGTTGCAGATTGACACGGCTTGGTGCCAGATAAGTCAGATGGCCGCCACCATCAACAGACAACTGGTCATGGGCTTTTTTCTTGAATTCATTAAATTTCTTTTCATCATCACAAGAAACCCAACGCACAGTATTAATACTCACTGGCTCGTACACGCAGTCTACTTTGTATTCTTCTTTCAGACGATACGCTACCACTTCAAATTGCAGCACACCCACCGCACCAACGATCAGGTCATTATTATGTTGCGGCATGAAGACCTGGGTTGCGCCTTCTTCAGAAAGCTCTTTAAGACCTTTTTGTAACTGCTTAGATTTCAATGGATCTTTCAGACGTACACGGCGGAACATTTCCGGCGCAAAGTGTGGAATACCTGTGAACTGCAGATCTTCACCTGAAGTAAAAGTATCACCAATCTGAATAGTGCCGTGGTTATGCAGGCCAATAATATCGCCTGGCCATGCTTCTTCCAGATGCTGACGGTCACCCGCCAGGAAGGTCAATGCATCACTAATACGTACATCTTTACCCAGACGCACATGCTTCATTTTCAGGCCTTTTTCATACTTACCTGAACAGATCCGCATGAAGGCAATACGGTCACGGTGCTTCGGATCCATATTGGCCTGGATCTTGAAGACGAAACCACTAAAACCTTCTTCAGTTGCTTCAACTTTACGGTTTTGTGTTGGATGCGCTTTCGGCTCTGGTGCATATTCACTAAATGCATTCAGGACATGGTCTACACCAAAGTTACCCAATGCCGTACCGAACAACACTGGTGTTTGGCGACCTGCCAGGAATTCTTCACGGTCTAATGGCTCATTGGCCATTTGAACCAGTTCAAGAGATTCTTCAAATGCTGCCCATGCCAGCTCACCTACTTTTTCACGCAGGTCTGCATGGTCATAACCATCCCGTACTTCGATGTCAGTAATCACTGAACCGAAACCCGCCTTATAGACATAGAATTTTTCTTCGATCAGGTTGTATACGCCAGCGAAGTCACGACCAGTACCCAGCGGCCAGGTAATTGGCACACATTTAATTTTCAGGACGTTTTCGATCTCGTCCAGAAGCTCAAGCGGCTCACGGATTTCACGGTCCATTTTGTTGACGAAAGAGATGATTGGTGTATCGCGCATACGACACACTTCCATCAATTTAATGGTACGGTCCTCGACACCTTTTGCACCATCAATCACCATCAGCGCCGAGTCCACAGCAGTCAGGGTACGGTAGGTATCTTCCGAGAAGTCTTCATGCCCCGGGGTATCGAGCAGGTTGATCATCTTGTCTTTAAACGGGAACTGCATGACCGAGGTCGTGATCGAAATACCACGTTCCTTTTCCATTTCCATCCAGTCCGAAGTCGCCGCACGGTCAGACTTACGGCTTTTTACCATACCGGCAACCTGGATTGCCTGCCCCCATAACAGCAGTTTTTCTGTCATGGTCGTTTTACCGGCATCAGGGTGGGAAATAATCGCGAATGTACGTCGCTGAGCGACCTGCGCCGCTAACTCTTGTTTAAAACTCATGGAAAATACCTACTGCAGATCCGCAGTGCAAAAGATCAAGCACGATCAATATGAAAAATTGGCGATATTGTAGCAGAATTTCTAAATGCAGTACTCATTCCTCAATGCCCACCCTCTCCTGTACTTTTTGTTTATAGAATGGACAGGTTTTAGAAGAATACCGTCTTCAGGTTGAAATTTCGGGAGAAATATCGACTTTTATCTCATGGTGAAACCTATTTAAATAGATTTATATTTTAAGAGATCATTTAACCTTTATAAATTTATTGAAGCAACTGATCGCATTTAAATAAGGATAAAAAAATGACAAGGATTGCCTTTCAGGATCTGTATGCTGAACCCTACACCCACTGTTATGGCTGTGGACGTGACAATCCACATGGTCATCAACTGAAAAGTTACTGGGACGTCCCTTTTGTACAGACTATTGCACATATTTGCCCCGCCTCTCATTATACCGGCGGTGTACCCGATCATCTGTATGGTGGCTTGATTGCATCTCTTCTGGACTGTCATGGTACAGCTTCTGCAGCAGCATTTAAAAGCCATACAGCTGGCATCGCCTTTGACGGTGGTGAAGCCTTAATTCGATGTGTCACTGGTAGTCTGAATATTCAGTTTATTCGACCGGTACCTGTGAATACTGAATTGGTGTTGACGGGTCGATTACTGAAAATTGAAGGCCGAAAAATCCAGATTGTACTTTCTCTGTCTGCCGATCAGATTGAATGTGCAAAAGCTGAAATGCTCGCTATTCAAATTAAGTAGCTCCTGAATTGAGGGGCTGATTGATAAAATTAAACAGATTAAGAAACGATAGCGGCTTCGGGTAAATCCTTCACACTAACTGGTCTACTGAATAGGAATCCTTGTAACTGCTGACAACCCAAACGGGTCAGGATGTCTGCCTGTAGCTGAGTTTCCACCCCTTCAGCAGTGACCTGTAAACCTAGCTTAATTGCAAGATGGATAATACTTTCCAGGATCATCTCTTCCTTGGAACCTGCGGTCAGGTCTGCAATAAATTCTTTATCGATTTTCAGCTCATTCACTGGCAGGTTCTTCAGATACAAGAAACTGGAATGTCCTGTACCAAAGTCATCAATTGCCAGCTGAATCCCCATATCACGCAAGCGTTCCAGGGTACGCACACTGCTATCAATATGATGCATGGCTGTAGATTCAGTAATCTCAATCATCAAGTGATTCGGATTAATCTGGTAACGTGCTAACAGTTCTTCCAGATTTTTAAACAGGTTCTTATGTTCAAACTGCACGGCAGACAAATTAACAGCAATCGGGAAGAAATTCGTTCCTTCCGTTTCCCATTGATGAATCTGTTTACAGGCCTGCTCCAGTGCCCAATACCCCATCTGAATAATCAGGCCGGTTTTTTCCGCCCCCCGGATAAACATTACTGGTGATAACAAGCCCAGTGCCGGGTGCCGCCAGCGGATTAAGGCTTCAACCCCACA
Source organism: Acinetobacter sp. HA (assembly GCF_000264725.1). Taxonomy (NCBI): domain Bacteria; kingdom Pseudomonadati; phylum Pseudomonadota; class Gammaproteobacteria; order Moraxellales; family Moraxellaceae; genus Acinetobacter; species Acinetobacter sp. HA. The sequence continues at coordinate 13,847 of NZ_AJXD01000002.1, forward strand.
AATCTGCAAATCTTCGGTACGATATTTAGGCTGGTAATACAGCTCAAACTGGTGTTCTTCAACCGCTTTATAAAGGTCATTAATCAGCTTACTCTGACTTCTGGATTCCTTTTCATCATTACTGAAATTGAACAATGAATAGGTATTACGCCCCTGATTTTTGGAAGTCAGCATGGCTGAATCGGCATTGATCAGAAGATCCTGAACATTTTGACCATGTTCCGGGTACATTGAAATACCAATACTCCCTGAAACATTAATCACCTTGCCAGCAATCGTAAAGCTTTCCTGAATCATGCTTAAAATTTTTTCAGCGACTTCAGCGGCCTGTTGCGGTTCTGCATTTTCTAGAATCAACAAGAATTCGTCACCCCCAATTCGCAGCAATCTCGAGTGCTCATTGAGTAAACTATGAATCCGGTTAGCCAGCTGGATCAGGAGCTGGTCCCCCACATGATGTCCAAAGACATCATTTACTGCTTTGAAGCGGTCAAGATCAATATACAGAAAGGCAAACTGTGCATTACGGTAATGATGATCATTAAACAGAAAGTGAGAATACTCTGCCAGATAAAAACGATTGGGTAACTTGGTTAGATTATCCTGCACAGCCAGATTGGCCAGCTCTTTATTGGCCTCAGCCAGTTGACGATTGCGATGTTCAAGACGCTGTTCCAGCATGGCTACACAGAAACCGGCAACAAGAACCAGACAGGTAATGAAAACTACAGTAATCAGCAATTCGCGCTCAAGCGTGGACATTTCAGCCAAGCCTTCACCCACTATGGAATGAAAACTGGTCGCTGCCATCCCGGTATAGTGCATCCCGACAATGGAGAAAGTTAGCATCAATGCCACACCGGCTTTCAGCCAGAAGCTACGGCGAGCAATACTGCGATTCTTAAACAGCATCCAGAAGCCTAAACCAGCCCCGCTAATCGCAATGAGTACCGAACAGATCACCAGTACCGGATCATAGCGGATCACATAACCCTGCACCACCATACTCATCATGCCGGTGTAGTGCATGCCGGAAATTCCCAGCCCCATTAATACCGCGCCGAGTACCAGACGGGGAAAAGGCAGGGTTTGTCGTGTCGTCAGCCAGATGGCAAAGGTCGAGGCGATAAAAGCAATAATGTAAGAGGTAACAGTCAGTCCGGAATCAAAATAGGTATTGTCTGGCAAATGACTGGCGGTCATGCCGACAAAGTGCATACACCAGATAGAGAACCCTAAAATCGCACCACTTGTAACCAGAATCAGCTTTTCATATTTGGGAGGAGCTTTATCAAATAACAGCTGTTCAATTGAAATGGCAAGAAAACAAACCACCAAAGCTACAATGAGCGAGCCTATAACCAGATTAATGTCATAATGAACATGAATCATATAAGAGTCCTGTAGAAGCTTGCTTTCCCGAACTGCTTAAGCCCACATTGCATCTTTACCTGCCTAACTCGAGGGCACCCAAGAACATTGCTCAACCCATACACCCTTGGTCATATTTGACCCATAAAAAATTTTTAATTTATCGATACTTGAACCGCAATATTGAAAGCACAACAAAAACTATAATTTTACTGACTTAAATCCAAATCTGACAAAAATAAGAAATATGTGACATATATTAAAAGTGTTTCAAGTTTTAGCAAATGGTTAAATTCATTCATTGACTAGAATTTAGCAGATCTAGATCACAACATTATGAATTTCAACAAAACAGATAGCATTTTTAACACTTATCAACTTTTTCTTGTTTACTATTTTTCAACAAAAAATAGAAAAACAGCCTGCATATGCAGGCTGTTAGTCAAATTAAATTCTTCAATTCTGAATAACTATTTCGCTTTTCCTTGTAAACGGGCATAGTCATGTAAAACATTGGCAGCTTCTACAACAAATACTTCCTCTTCAGGGAGCTGCGGACGATCTTTAGCTTTCATCTTGGCACGTGCTTCAATCAATGCATCCATTGAGGCCTGATAGCTTTCCCAGTTTGGATAAGGTTTCTGACCCGTTGCTGCACGACGTGCATTTTCAGATTCCAAGGTCTTACGTTCAAGTTCCAGCAATTCCGCTTTACGCTGATTCAGATCCAATACTAGACGCTTTTTCTCGTCAGTTTTCTTGGCAATCGCTGTACGTTGCTCAAGATACTTGAATTGTGGATCCAGATTGACACGAACCTGTGAGCTCTTGATCAGATCAGGTACATATTTCTGTACTTCACCTTCACGTTTAAAGGGTGCTGTCGGAATGGTATCCCACTGCAAGGCATTTTTAGCCTTACGCTCACCAAACTCTTCATTGTAAATATCGACCAGTTTGATATCCGGGACCACACCCTTGTTCTGGGTACTGCCACCAGTGATACGATAGAACTTACGTTGTGTCAGTGTAGCCTGTCCATGTGCCAAGGTATCCAGCTGTACTTGTGCCGTACCTTTACCTGTCGTGGTGCTACCAATGACAATACCACGTTCATAATCCTGAATTGCAGCAGAGTAGATTTCACTTGCCGATGCAGAAGCGAGGTTGACCATGACCGCCAGTGGACCAGCATAGGTCTGTGCACCGCCATCATCATCTTCAAAGACACTGACATTGCCATTGCCATCACGAATCTGTACCACTGGACCAGACTTGATCACTTGCCCCAGCATACGTGCAACTTCTTCTAATGAACCACCTGGATTATTGCGTAAATCGACAATAATCCCTTCAACATTTTTGGCCGAAAGTTCTTTCAGGGCATTGTTGGTATCTTCAGATACAGAACGATAATCTGTACCTGCACGTCGTGCACGATAGTTCAGGTAAAATGATGGAATTTCTATCACGCCATATTGATACTTCTTGCCATCTCGCTGAATCTCGACCACACGGGTACGTACGCCAGCATCTTCTTCCTGGATCACATCACGGGTAATAGTGACATTACGCGCCTGTCCTAGTGTTGCGCCAGCGCCCAGCAATTTCAAAGTAACTTTAGTACCACGTTTACCACGAATCAGACCGACAATTTCATTACTCGGCCAACCAATGACATCGACCATTGGTCCGCCATCCTGAGCGACCCCAATAATACGGTCACCGGATTTCACTTGACCTGATTTACTCGCCGGACCACCTTCCACAATAGTTTCAATCTTGGTGTAGTCTTCATTGCCACGCTCTGGACGAATTGAAACACCGACACCTTCAAGCTGTAAAGTCGTTTGGCGGTTTAGTTCCATCGCATCCACAGGCGGGAAATAATTGCTATGTGGATCATAGGTCAGCATCATGGCATTCAGCGTTTTATCCAGCACATCATCGCTCTTGATGCGACTTAAACGTTCAAGCTGACGGGTATAACGCTTGGTTAAGGTTTGTGCCGGTGTCAAATCCTCTGGACCACTCAGATCCTGACCATTGGCCAGTTCTGGGTTGTCTTTTAATGCTTTCTGTTTGGCCTGCTCTTCTTCTTTACTGATGGTCAGATTAATCAGCTGAGAAACCAGCATTTTTGACCAGTAAGCGCGTTGTTCTTCTGGTGTCTTGAAGAATGGTGCTTTCTCACGGTCAGTCTCAATATAAACATTACTTTGATTCAGGTTTTGAGGCTTTTTCAGTTCATCCAGCATAAAGGTATAGAACTGCTTGAGGCGTTCACTATAATGTGCATGAATCTCAAATGGACCAGCCAGATTGCCTGCTTTCAAGTTGGCACCAAAACTAGCACCATAACGTTTTTATAGTTATCAATTTCAGGTGCCAGGAACAGGCTATGCTCCGGATCCAGACTATCAATATAAAAATCAAAAATGCGCTGTGAAGTTTGAGCATCCAGACGCATATTTAAATAGTGCTGACGATCCACTAAAGTAGCCAGCTGTCTAGATACGAGCGCTTGTTCTTGAGATGGTTGAAGGGCTTTGCTTACGACTTCTGATTTTTCAGCAGCAATCGCGTCGCTCACCACATGGGTAAAAAAGAATCCGCCTGTCGCAACTGCAACTGCGCAAGCTACTGTTTGAAGTTTCATAAATAATTCGTACTTCCTTGGTCTTTTGACCAATTTAACCGTGTCGTTTTCCGATCTGAAATAAACGTATCCGCGATCTTAAACAACTTAATAAGTTTATGTTGTGTAGTTTTATCATATTCTGTGCAGTCAAAGTGTAGCAAAAGATTGCAGAAATCAGGTATTGTTTTCGCTGAAAAATTCTAATATGGACACCGCATATGATTGGCGCATTGATGCTCGACATCGCTGGCACTCACCTTACCCAGGAAGATATTGAACTGCTACAGGCTCCGCAGGTTGGCGGGGTCATTCTGTTTGGCCGTAATATTGAATCACCTGCACAGGTTCGCGCCCTGACAGATCATATGCGTCAGATTCGCCCGGATATTCTGATTGCAGTCGATCAGGAAGGTGGTCGCGTTCAGCGCTTGAAACAGGGCTTTACTCTACTCCCGGCCATGGGTCATTTTGGAGAACTTTACCAAAGCAAACCTGAACGTGCGTTAGAATTGTCAGAGAAATGTGGCTGGTTAATGGCGATTGAAGTGCTGGCAGTCGGTATTGATTTTAGCTTTGCTCCTGTGCTGGATCTGAATGATATCAGCGATGTTATTGGTGACCGTAGTTTTGCCACAAATATTCAGGACATCATTCCACTGGCAAGCGCTTTCCTGAAAGGTATGAAACGTGCTGGCATGGCATCGACCGGTAAACACTTCCCGGGTCATGGTTCTGTAAAAGCCGATTCTCATGTGGCAGCGGCTGTAGATCCACGCAGCTATGAAGAAATCCAGCAAAAAGACATGCAGACCTTTATTCAGCTACAGTCACAACTGGATGCCTTGATGCCAGCGCATGTGATCTACAGTCAGGTCGATCCCAATCCAGCCGGTTTTTCAGAATTCTGGATTCAGAAAATCTTACGTCAGGAACTTGGTTTTGACGGTGTATTGTTCTCGGATGATTTGAGTATGCAAGCTGCCTGTGTCGCAGGTGGCGCTGATGCCCGTATTCAGGCAGCGCTGAAGGCAGGTTGTGATATGGGTCTGGTCTGTAACGACCGGGCAGCACAATGTCTGGCACTTGAGGGGATTGTAGATTTACCATTGCCGAATCAGGAACGTTTAGAGCGTATGCGCGGTCGTATTCCTCAGATTCAGATTGATGACGTTTTAGATCTTGGCGAAGAATGGCGTCAGGTTCGTGATGAAATTACAGGATTTAGAAATCAGGTGACTTCATAAGTATATTTAGCTAGTACGATTTAGGAATACGATAAAAGGAACACCATAAGTGTTCCTTTTTGTTTATGATGTAAAAATACAAAAACTTATACAATAACAATAAGGTCAGGAAGACATGACACAATCACTATCGCAACATCGACATATCTCTTTTACTGCGCACTATACCGGCTATATCTGGTACCAAATGGGAATTTCTCATCCAGTGTTTGCGACTGGGCGAGGTAAATTTCTCGCTGCATTGGTCCATCCCTTGGAAACCTGGGCTGAAAAGCACGTGGGCGGCAGTATGCGTACTACCTTAAAACAGCGCCACCAGATGATTGATGAACATCTCTGTCAGCTCATTACTCAGCACCCACAGCTACAAGTACTGGAAATTGCTTGCGGACTATCTCCGCGTAGCTGGAATTTCAGACAAAAATTTCCTGAAATCAATTACCGTGAACTTGATCTGCCAGATATGGCCAAGATCAAAACTCAGGCGCTGAAAATTCTGGATCAGGATGCACCAGAAGTCTTGACCGCTGATATTTTTAGTGAAGAGCTTGTCAATATTTTTCAGGTTTTTGATTCTGAACGACCACTAGTGGTCATTAGCGAAGGACTGATCAACTACTTTGACAAGGACATGCTGCACACCTTATTAAAAGGTATTGCCGAGTATGGACAACGCTTTCCGGAAATTCATTACCTCAGCGATATTTACCCTGAACCGGTGAAGAACCGATTAGCCAGCTTTATCTGGACATGCAGCCGTTTACTGAAGTTTATGTCACGTAGTGCTTTTACTTTCCACTTTAAGTCCCCCCAAGAATTACAGCAGTTTTGTCAGCAGACCGGTTTTATAGCGGTAGAAGTAAAACAGCCGCAGCGCTATTTTGCCCAACCTCAGCAGTCCAATCCAGCATCTGAGCAAGATGAGCATTTAGGTGATCTAGTCTGGATGATTCATGCGACCAAAAAAAACAGCGTTGAATAACGCTGTTTTTTTTCAAAGTATCTATTTAACTTTCAAATTCAGGCCGGGAGCATTCTAAACGACTGCATCCAGCACTTGTGCTTCAAGTAAAGCTTTTTGAGTCTGCACAAAACCTAGCAAACGTTCCGCCACTTCAAAACTACCGTGCTTAAACAAGGCACGAATCTGCGTTTCATCATGCTGGAAAATCAGGCATTCAATTTTGAACTCACCTTCTTCATCTTCCAGATGCAAAGCCAAATCCCTTGGATACTGGATGGCCTGCTGCACCTGCGCTTCTTCCATTTCAAATAAGACACCAAAGAAACTTAAATCCACAATAGTGGTAGGCAAACGCAGATCCGAGTGTCGATGGCTCAGGAAACGTTCTGGCTCTTGTACCGGAATACGGTCTTCACCACGACGTTCAAGTTTCAGCATCTGTTCCCGAGTAAAGGGAATAATCCCTTCCAGCTGATCTACGGGTTCATCACGCAGGAAAGTGGCGAACAGATGCATGGTTTCTTTACGGCGCTGCAGCTGCGGTACATGGTCGGCACTGGCAATCTGTACATACTGCATGTCTGGACACTGTAGGGCAAAGCCAGCATTTTCATGCGGCAGGGTAAAACTGTCATATTGGCCGCAAGCAACGAGTACTTTACATTGTGGAATGGGTACATGTTTCAGGCGTAATAGACGGTTGCAGTTAACATCATAACGATTCTGCTCAGTTGCGGTAAACTCTGCCATCTGTCTAAAAAACAGACGCTTGGCCGTCGGTGACATACGGGTTTCTTTTAAACGGGCATGATTGACCAGATACAAAATGACAGCTTGACCAAACTCGTCCATACGCCCTTCTTTCATCAGGTGCAGGGATTCTTCCAGCAACATCCGCCAGCTCTTGCGGGTCTTTTGCATCACCCCCATCAGGATCATGCGATCCACCAGCTCAGGACGCTGATCTGCCAAACAGGAAGCCACGACAGATCCTAATGACATGCCCAATACTGCAACCTTAGGCAAGCACATTTGCTCTAGCCAGCGCCCTAGCATGCCTGCGAGATCTTCCAGTTCCAAAGAGCCTGCAGAGACGCCAGTATCCACATTGGTGATCTGCTGGTTAGCGCCCATTGAAGGCAAGTCAATCAGGATGATTGGACCTGCAGCGAACAGCTGCTCTACACAGTATTTATAGGAATTAAAGTTCTGAAATGCCCCACCAATAATAACCATCGGTGTCATATGCAGGGTTTCAGGGCGGGCGATTGCCATATATTCAATTTTCCAGCCATCCATCCAGGTCGTACGTGGTGGCTGTTTAAAACTGTTTTTATCGTATAGATCAAAAAACGCATAGTGGCTGTGTTGCTCAATGCGGTGGTGGTCCATCTGGATAATGGAATTCATCTTCCTTTCCTCCATCCTTGCCTTATTTTTATTGTGCAAGCAATTATTGAGAGATTTCATGCTTCAAGATCAAATGTGAAAGACCTGAATACGCGTCCTACTCTTTATTTATTATTGAATTCGACATCAATGTCGCTGTCATTCATTCTATACAGAGGTTCTTTTTACAAGCAACTAATCTTGCAACCGCTTGTCTGCTTTTAAAGATAAAACGATTTCAAAATGTTTAACGATTGTAAAAGCACATGAAATTTAGCCAGCAGACTTCATTGTATCGGCTCAGGCTGTTAATATCAGAAGGATATTTCTAAGTGATCGAACCGCTATGCAAGAGTCTATTGAACAATATATGCAAACGGTAGGACAGCAGGCTCGTCAGGCTTCACGCGTCTTGGCGCGTGCGTCCACCCAAACAAAAAATGATGCATTGTCAGCAATTTATACTGCTTTAAAAAACAGTGAAGCTGCGATTTTGGCTGCCAATCAGATTGATATGGCCAAAGCGCATAGCAATAATCTGGACAGTGCTCTCCTCGATCGCTTAGAACTGACTCCCGCACGCTTCAAAGGCATGCTACAGGGCTTAAATGATGTGATTAGCCTGGTCGATCCGATTGGTGAAATTACCGATATGGCCTATCGTCCATCTGGTATTCAGCTGGGTAAAATGCGCGTACCTCTGGGCGTAGTCGGCATGATCTATGAATCACGCCCAAACGTGACCTTGGAAGCAGCATCTTTAGCACTGAAATCTGGTAATGCCATTATTTTACGTGGTGGTTCGGAAGCACTTGAATCTAACCAGGCCATTGCCAAAGCGATTCAGCACGGCTTGCAGGTTTCAGGCTTACCAGAAGCAGCTGTGCAAGTGATCAATACCACAGACCGTGCAGCAGTGGGTCAGCTGATTACCATGTCTGAATATGTCGATGTGATTGTGCCTCGTGGTGGTAAGGGCCTGATTGAACGCATTACCAATGATGCGCGTGTACCAGTAATTAAGCATCTTGACGGTAATTGTCATGTTTATGTAGAAGCACAGGCAGACTTGCTCAAAGCCTTACCTATTGCCCTGAATGCTAAAACTCATCGTTATGGTGTATGTAATGCCATGGAAACTTTGCTGGTCGATGAAAAAGTTGCGGAAGAGTTCCTGCCACGTATTGCCGAACTTTATGAAGAAAAGCAGGTAGAACTGCGTGGTTGTCCTGCAACTCGCCGTATTCTGGAAAATGCAGTACCTGCTTCAGAAGAAGACTGGTATACCGAATATCTTGGTCCGATCCTGGCAGTTAAGGTGGTTTCTGGCGTTGAAGAAGCGATTGAACATATCAATAAATATGGTTCACATCATACCGATTCAATCATCACTGAAAACTACAGTATTGCGCGCGAATTTTTAGCTGGTGTGGATTCAAGCTCGGTAATGATTAACGTCTCTACCCGCTTTGCTGATGGCTTTGAATATGGTCTCGGTGCGGAAATTGGTATTTCAACCGACAAGATTCATGCCCGTGGTCCGGTTGGCCTTGAAGGTCTGACTTCACAGAAATGGATCGTATTTGGTGACGGCCAGATTCGTCAATAACAATGCAGTAAAAAATCATTTTCAGCTCTGTTCGCGCAGGGCTGATTTTTTATAGAAGTGAATGAAGAAAATAAAAAAACAGCTCAGTGAACCTTCAGGTCACCTTTTATGAAGATTATCTTTGGAAATTTGTAGCTTGTTTAAATTTCCAGCAATTCAATGTATAAACTATAAAAAGTGAATCTGTTTAGCGTGCTTTATAAGGTTTATTGGCTCAACGCTATTTTGAATGAGGTGTGCTTTTACTACTATTTCATTGATAAATGAAAACGATGAACTGATAAATTTTAATTATAACTGGCAAAATGATCGATAGTGCTTAAGTCTAATCACCTAAAGTCTATCTAGGACAGAAAAATATCGCATGTTACAACTGCATCACTGATCTAAATTGCATCGCCTAGGCGCACAAAATAGATCAATCAAATGGATGAGAATTTTAATTAGAATCGGGTAAACAATCGTGTCTAAATCAGTATTAGTTATTAATTGTGGCTCTTCTTCAATCAAGTTTGCCTTATTACTTGAAGAACAGAATTTCCGTATTCACGGCTTAGCTGAGAACTTAGGCACAGAAAATGCCCGTATTAAAGGTGTGACTGTCGGTAATGAACCGGTAGACATCCATATCCCATTTGCAGATCATAAAAAAGCACTAGAAGTTGGTCTGGAGCGTCTAGCCAATTATAAACCAGATGCGATTGGTCACCGTGTGGTACACGGCGGCAGCTTGACTAAAGCCGAACTGATCAATGATGAAATTATTGAAAAAATTCGTGAAGCTACTCCGCTTGCACCACTACATAATCCAGCACACCTGATTGGAATTGAAGCAACGCAACGCCTGTTCCCGGATCTGCCACAGGTTGCAGTATTCGATACCGCGTTCCATCAAACCATGCCAGCACATGCTTACCGTTATGCCGTACCTAAATTCCTGTACACTGACTTTGGTGTACGCCGTTACGGTTTCCATGGTACCAGCCATGCTTATGTATCCGAGCGCGGTTCTGAACTGGCTGGCAGCTTCAAACAAGGTGGCTGGTTAACAGCACATTTGGGTAATGGAAGTTCGACCTGTGCCGTATGGAATGGGCAAAGTGTCGATACTTCTATGGGCCTGACTCCACTGGAAGGTCTGGTAATGGGTACCCGTAGTGGTGATGTTGACCCAAGTCTGCATAGCTTCCTGGCAGCGAATCTGGGCTGGGACGTCTATAAAATTGACAGAATGCTAAACAAAGAAAGTGGTTTGCTCGGTTTATCAGACAATCTGTCTAATGACATGCGTACGCTGATCGAAGCTTCAGAAAATGGCAATGAAGATGCAACGCTTGCGATTGAAGTATTCTGCTACCGTCTAGCGAAATCATTGGCCGCTTTAAGCTGTGGTCTACCGCGTCTTGATGGTCTGTTCTTTACAGGTGGTATCGGTGAAAACTCCGCTTATATCCGTGAAAAAACCATGGCTTACCTGCCACATTTTGGCTTTAACCTCGATAAAGATGCTAATAATGTATTAAAGCGTGGTACTGAAGGTCGCATCGATAATGGTACAGGCCCACAAATCTGGGTCGTACCAACCGATGAAGAAGGCCGTATCGCCAAAGAAACCCACAGCGTGGTTGAGCAGGAAGTGGAGAACACCACTGCAAAAAAGTCTGAACCTGAGGCTACGCTTGCTTAAGCAAGCGTAGGATTCCTATACCTTCTATTTGATTTTAGATATTTGAATACGCTATGAAGACCATTCTATTAGTTCCGACTGGGGAAGGCGTTGGTTTGACGTCAGCATGCTTAGGCCTGATTTACGCACTGGAATGCCAAGGTGTAAAAGCTGGTTTTGTCAAACCATTTTCTCAGGAAATTACGGATACGGCAGACCGTACCACTGCCCTGTATCGTCATATCTCCAATGCAAAAACTGTGGAACCCATCAACTATAACGCAATGATGCAACGCCTCAGTCATGGCGAGCAGGATGAACTTCTAGAGGATGCCGTGCGTCTGCATCGTGAAATTGCCCGCAATCACGACCTGATTATTGTAGAAGGTGTAGTGCCAAATGGTCGTGACAGCTTTGTCGATGAACTGAATGCTTCCCTGGCTCAGGCACTCGATGCCAAAGTTGTTATTGTCAGCAATGCCGATATCCGTCATCCAGTGCAAACAGCAGAAAAAGTTGAAAATCAGATTCGCAATTTTGGTGGTGCAAGCTCAACACGCCTGTCTAGTATCCTGTTCATGCGTACCAAAGGCTTACCTGAAGAATCTGCCCAGATTCCAGTGACCATTGATCCAGAATTGCGTCTGACTGTTGAAACTGAACAGTTTGTACAAGTTATTCAGAAAACCCATCCATATATCGGCTCTGAAAAGCTTCCAGTGATTGGCTTGGTTCCGTTTAGTAAAACCCTGAGCGTGCCACGTATGTCCGATCTGGCTGCACATATTTCTGCGCTATGGATCCATCAAGGTGAAGCGGCTCAACGCCGTGTTCAGCACAGCAGCCTGATTGCATCCAGCATTGAACATGAACTGCATAAATTTGTCGCGGGTGAACTGATCATTACTGCCTCTGACCGTGTCGATGTGCTGCTGGCAAGTAGCCTGGCGAGCTGTAATGGTATTCCACTGGCGGGGTTAGTTCTGACTGAGCAACATCAGCCAAACGAACAGGTGTTAGGTTTCTGCCAGTCTGCAATTAAACATGGCCTGCCAATTTTACATACCCCATTAAGCACATTTGAAACTGCGCAGAAGCTGGCCAATCTTGGCAATGAAATTCCAGTTGATGATACAGAACGTGCTGATCAGGTTACCCGTTTTGTATCTAGCCATATCAATCCAGACTGGCTGATTCAGATGCTAAATGGCACCTACAAGCCACGCCTGTCTCCTTCTGCTTTCCGTCATGAGCTGGTACAGAAATCGATTGCAGCAAAAAAACGTATTGTGCTACCTGAAGGTGATGAGCCACGTACTATTCAGGCTGCAGCTATCTGTCAGTCACGTGGTATTGCGCATTGTATTCTGCTGGCTAAGCCTGAAGCCGTACTGGAAGTTGCCAAAGCACGTGGCATTGAATTGCCAGAAGGTTTAGAAATTATCGATCCTGACCTGATTCGCGACGACTATGTCGAAAAAATGGTAATGCTGCGTAAAGGCAAGCTGAATGAACTGCAAGCCAAAGAACAGCTGCAAGATACTGTTGTTTTAGGCACGATGATGCTAGCCCTTGATCAGGTGGATGGCCTGGTATCTGGTGCAGTTCACACTACTGCGAATACTGTGCGTCCAGCCTTCCAGCTGATTAAGACTGCGCCAGATTATTCACTGGTTTCTTCGGTGTTCTTTATGCTGTTACCAGATGAAGTATATGTATATGGTGACTGCGCTATTAATCCGGATCCGGATGCTGCGCAACTGGCAGAAATTGCCATCCAGTCTGCTGACTCGGCAAAAGCTTTTGGTATTGACCCACGTATTGCTATGATTTCTTACTCTACCGGAACTTCTGGTGCCGGTGCTGATGTAGAGAAAGTGGCAGAAGCTACCCGTATTGCCAAGGAACGTCGTCCTGACTTGTTGATTGATGGTCCATTGCAATATGACGCTGCATCGGTTGAAAGTGTAGGTCGTCAAAAAGCACCGGATTCCCAAGTAGCTGGTCGTGCCAATGTCTTTATCTTCCCGGATTTGAATACGGGTAACACTACTTATAAAGCGGTGCAACGTGCAGCAAATGTGGTGAGTGTTGGTCCAATGCTGCAAGGCCTGAATAAGCCAGTAAATGACTTGTCACGTGGTGCCTTGGTAGATGATATCGTATTTACTATTGCACTCACTGCGATTCAGGCGGATCAGCAGGCAGCCCACTAACCTGCCAACCCCATTCTCTATCTGTGCTTTCATCATTCAATGGACACAGTGGATGGTTTTTGTTTTCAGTTCTTAAAAATTGCATATATAAGAATGCCAGTCAATTTGACTGGCATTCTTTGATAAATCATTTGCTTTTCTTATCACTCTTATAGAAAGAGATATCAGTTCAAGAAAAGTAGTTTGACTTACATCGTCGTCCATTCATTACGGACATCATCTGCCGCTTTATTCAAAATGACCTGATCACCTTTCACTTCACTGACCCAGCTTAACGGAATCAGATGATGCTCATTATTTTCGTCATCACTTCTTGTTAATTTAATTGAATCTTGACCTTCTAAATGGTCCACTTTTCCAACTTGTGTTCCGTCTGAAGCAATTACTGATGCATGTTCCTTGATGTCACTTGGATTTACTGTATTCATTACAATTGCCCTATTATTAATAGAAGTTGAGAGAAATCAGTCTAGGCAATAAAAATTCAGCAGTGTGTAAGGGTTATCAGGCTTTGAGTATTACTGGGTTAATAGTGTAATGATAAAAATACAGTGTGTTTCAACAAGTGAGTAGCGTAACGAATTGATGGAAAGATTTAGGGGATTGTCTGTTTAGAGAAATATGGGAATAATATTTTTATAAATTTTTTGGCATAAAAAAAGAAGATTAAGCTTAGGCTTGATCTTCTTTTTGACCGTACATCCAAGTTGCCGCGATATATACACAAAAACCGCTAGCCATCAAAATACCTGTAACCATTGTCTTAGGATCTCTTTGTTTCGATGTGTGCATTATGCGAAAGTTTTATGACAGTTATATGACAACATACAAAGTATTTTATTTTAAAAATAATTATAAATTTCAAATATTTAAAAAAATAAATACTATTTTTTGAGTTTTATAATATGAAATATGACAGTTATTATGACATTTTTTATTCAAATTATGACGCGATAGACTTTATCTCTAGATAGATAAGCGCACATTAAACTTTCGCCCAAAAGCCCTGTAAAACGTCCCACAACTTTTATGTTTTGTCATATAATTTAGCCCGCTAGCTATCAGCCCGCTCAAGAGATTTTTGTATGACAACTATTATCAAGCAAGATGACTTGATCACATCGGTTAAAGATGCGCTTCAGTTCATTTCTTACTACCATCCACAAGATTTCATCCAGGCGATGAGTCGTGCGTATGACCGTGAAGAAAACAAAGCGGCTAAAGATGCGATCGCGCAAATCTTAATTAACTCTCGTATGTGTGCAGAAGGCCACCGCCCAATCTGCCAGGATACCGGTATCGTAAACGTATTCGTTGAAGTGGGCATGGACGTTAAATTCGATTTAACGATGAGCTTGGACGATGCGATCAACGAAGGTGTACGTCAAGGTTACCTAGAAAATTCTAATGTCCTGCGTGCGTCTGTACTTGCTGACCCTGCATTCGGTCGTAAGAATACGAAAGACAACACCCCTGCTGTGATCTACCACAAACTTGTTCCTGGTAATAAAGTTGACATCACTGTTGCAGCGAAAGGTGGCGGCTCAGAAAACAAATCTAAACTGGCAATGCTTAACCCATCTGACTCAATCGTGGATTGGGTACTAAAAACTGTTCCAACGATGGGTGCAGGCTGGTGTCCACCAGGTATGCTCGGTATTGGTATCGGTGGTACTGCTGAAAAAGCCATGATGCTTGCAAAAGAAGCATTGATGGAAGAGATCAACATGGACGAACTTCTTCGTCGTGGTCCACAAAATAAACTTGAAGAACTTCGTATCGAAATCTTTGAAAAAGTAAATGCTCTGGGTATTGGTGCACAAGGTCTTGGCGGTTTAACCACTGTTCTAGACATCAAAATCAAAGATTACCCATGTCACGCTGCGGGCAAGCCAGTCGGCATGATTCCGAACTGTGCTGCAACTCGTCACGCACACTTCACGCTTGATGGTTCAGGTGTTGCAAACATTATTGCACCGAAACTTGAAGACTATCCTTCTGTTACTTGGGATTCATCTTCTTCTAAACGTGTTGACCTAGACACGATTACTCAAGAAGAAATGAACGCTTGGAAACCAGGTGATACCCTACTTCTTAACGGTACAATCTATACAGGTCGCGACGCGGCTCACAAACGTATGGTTGATATGTTGAACAACGGTGAAGAGCTTCCTGTCGATCTTAAAGGCAAGTTCATCTACTACGTAGGTCCTGTAGATCCAGTAGGCGACGAAGTTGTAGGTCCTGCTGGTCCAACCACGGCTACACGTATGGATAAATTTACACGTCAAGTCCTTGAAGCAACTGGCATGTTTGGCATGATTGGTAAAGCGGATCGTGGTCCTGCTGCTGTTGAAGCCATCAAAGATAACAAAGCAACTTACCTCATGGCTGTGGGTGGTGCTGCTTACTTGGTATCGAAAGCCATTCGTGAAGCTGAAGTTGTAGCATTTGCTGACCTTGGTATGGAAGCAATCTACAAGTTCGTGGTGAAAGACATGCCTGTATCTGTTGCGGTTGACGTAAACGGTACTTCTGTACACGCAACTGCACCAAAAATCTGGCAAGCTAAAATTGGCAAGATTCCAGTAGTTGACGCTGCTGCAGGCTAAGTTAATCTGCAAAAAAAGCACCCTTGATGGGTGCTTTTTTATTGCGCTCTTTTCCTATAAAAGTTTAATTACCAAGTACGCGGATCCCATAACTTAAATGGGGTAGTCAGTTGTACGTCTTCAGTCGGATTATATTCGATGGCTTCAATTTTCTGTGCCTTTTTACGAATTTTCCCCGTTTCCTGATCTTGGGCAACAAAATTAAAACTATCCGACTTAAGCTGGGTAAATGCAATTTCATTTAAACCAACAGTTTCAGGCATCAGCATTAGCGGACCTGTAGCTGTACGGCGAGTCGTTATATTTTCTTCATCATATTTAATGAAGTAGGATTTGCCGGATTCCACGCTAAAATCCAGATATTTCGGTTTCTGGAAATGCAGTGCACCGAGCGGACGGCTGGTACTCAGACGATACGTACCTGGTGGCAGCTCAACCCAGTAATAATGATTATGCAACAGACTTGGAATACGTTCCTGATTGATAAAGATACTGGCAGCCACAATTTCCTGGCGGTTCCATTTCGAATCTGGACGATATAAGTAAACCATTGCCGCCTGTTCATGCTGCGGCTTCACTGGTGAAAAACGTTGACCCAGCTTTTGATTGACCCATCCACCAATCGTGAACATGCCTACCTTATGCTGCTCGACAAAACCCGGTTTTTTGTTCAGATCGATATTTTTCAGTGTTGATGTCAGTTGCTGTTCCTGAACGGCGTGCTTCGAATGACACCCCATTAAAGCTAAACTGCTGATGAGTACAATTGCGGCTCCACGCATGCTTATCCCTCACTGCGTCTTTATTATTTTATGTACATTTTTATAAATTTATATGAATGATCAGGCGTCCACGCCTAAGAAACGAGATTAACATTGTGATTTATTTTTGAAAATAAAAAACGTGCGAAAACAGTTCATTTTCGCACGTTTCAGACGAACAGCAGTTAAGCAGACTTGCTATTTACTACCTTTAAGTCAGCCTTGGGAGTAGCAGTCGGTTCAATAGCGGCCTGACGTTCCGGGCGGAATTCCGGTTTAGCCTCGCCATTGATCACAGCCTCACTCACTACCACAGTACCAACATCGGTACGGCTTGGCAGGTCATACATGGTTTCAAGCAATGAGTTCTCAAGAATAGAACGCAGACCACGTGCACCTGTATTACGTTCCAGGGCTTTTTTCGCCACAGCGCGTAATGCAGAATCTTCAAAGACCAGGTCTACATTTTCCATATCGAACAGATGCTTATACTGACGAGTTAAAGCATTCTTTGGCTCAGTCAGGATTTGCATCAAAGCTTCTTCATCCAGCTCATCCAGCGTTGCGATCACTGGCAGACGGCCAATGAATTCTGGAATCAGACCGAATTTCACCAGGTCAGTTGCTTCGACTTGGCGGAACAGGTCAGATAGCTTCTTGGTTTCCTCTTTATTGCGTACTTCTGCAGTAAAGCCGATACCACCCTTCTCCTGACGTTGCTGCACAATTTTCTCAAGTCCTGAGAATGCACCACCACAGATAAACAGGATATTTGAAGTATCAATCTGAATGAATTCCTGCTGCGGGTGCTTACGGCCACCTTGTGGTGGAATTGAAGCAACCGTACCTTCGATCATTTTTAATAACGCTTGCTGTACACCTTCACCCGATACATCACGTGTAATGGATGGGTTTTCAGACTTACGGGTAATCTTGTCGATTTCATCGATATAGATAATACCCTTTTGCGCTTTCTCGACATCATAGTCAGCTTTTTGCAGCAGTTTCTGTACGATGTTTTCAACATCTTCGCCCACATAACCTGCTTCGGTTAAGGTCGTTGCATCTGCCATCGCAAAAGGTACATCTAAAAGACGTGCAAGGGTTTGTGCCAGTAAGGTTTTACCCGAGCCTGTTGGACCGACCAGCAAAATATTACTTTTGGCAATTTCAACGCTGTCATCAGCTTTTTTACCATTGGTCTGCACTTTTAAACGCTTGTAATGGTTATATACTGCAACAGATAACGTCTTTTTCGCTACGTCCTGACCAATTACATATTGATCTAGCGCCGCACGGATCTCATGCGGTTTCGGCAAAGGACGATTCGCCCAGTCATTGGTTTCTACCTGTTGACTGGTCTGAACCAGATCCAAGCATACGTCTACACATTCATTACAGATGTAGGCGTCTTCGCCAGCAATCAGCTTGCCGACTTCAGACTGCGTTTTACCGCAGAATGAACAATGCTTTTGTCCTTGAGTATGTTCGGACATAGTCTCTCCAATATCTCAATCTTTCAAACTTATGGACGTTTCGTTAGAACTTCGTCCACGAGACCATATTCTTTCGCTTGCTGAGCAGTCATGAAGTTATCACGGTCAGTATCACGCGCGACTTTATCAAAGTCCTGGCCACTGTGTTCTGCCATCAGACGGTTTAAACGCTCTCTGATAAACAGGATTTCACGGGCATGGATTTCAATATCAGATGCCTGACCCTTAAAACCACCCAATGGCTGGTGAATCATGACACGGGCATTTTCAAGGCAATAACGTTTGCCTTTTGCGCCCGCATTTAGCAGAAATGCACCCATTGAGGCAGCCTGACCCATACAATAAGTCACAACATCCGGCTTAATGAATTGCATGGTATCGTAAATCGCCATACCTGCAGTCACCGAACCGCCTGGCGAGTTAATATATAGATGAATATCCTTGTCAGGATTTTCAGCTTCTAAAAACAGCATTTGCGCAACAATCAAGTTGGCCATGTTGTCTTCAACTTCACCAGTCAAGAAAATTACCCGCTCACGTAAAAGACGTGAATAAATATCAAAAGAACGCTCACCACGAGATGATTGTTCTACCACCATTGGAACTAAAGCGTTTTCAATCGCTGGAACATACATACGTTTATTTATTCCTAAATTTTTTGTGACTTAACCCATAATTACAATATGAGGGATAATGATCTAAATTGCAAAAAAATCGCCATGAATTCCATGATATTTTTTGCATTAGTTTTGTGAAAAACGGATTAGGTCATAGAAAGCTAAAGTATTAAAAAAAGGCGCTTAAAGCGCCTTTTTTGTGACCAGCTAAACTTAGCCTTGTTGGCGAGCTTGCTGAGCTTTTAATAGGTCTTCATAGCTAACCTTAGTGTCAGTCACTTTAGCAGCAGCTAGGATGTGATCAACAACTTGGTCTTCGAGAACAACTGCTTCGATTTGAGCACGTTGTTGCTTGTCGTTTTTAAAGTATTCAATCACTTCAGCAGGATCTTCATAAGAAGAAGCCATGTCTTCGATGTAAGCTTCTACACGTGCTTGATCAACTTCGATTTTGGCGTCAGCAAGTACTTTACTTACCAATACGCCAAGTTTCACTGATTTTTCAGCTTGTTCTTTGAACAATTCATCTGGAAGCATGCTTGAATCAAATGCTTTCGCGCCTTGGGCACCAAACTGTTGAGTGAACTGCTGGATCATTTGTTGACGTTGACGGTCAACTTCTTGAGCAAGCATTGAAGCTGGAATTTCAACTTCGTTTGCAGCTACAAGTGCATCAAAAGTTGCGCCTTTCACCTGGTTGCGAAGACCGTTTTTCACTTCACGTTCCATGTTTTTACGAACGTCAGCTTTCAGTTTTTCAACGCCTTCTTCTTCAGTTAAACCGAAAATTTTCAGGAATTCAGCATCAATCTCTGGAAGTTTTTGTTTTTCAACAAGTTTCACAGTGATTTTGAATTGAGCTTGTTTACCAGCAAGGTTTTCAGCTTGGTAGTCTTCTGGGAAAGTTACATCGATAACTTTCTCTTCGCCTTTCTTCATGCCGATGATGCCATCTTCGAAGCCAGGGATCATACGACCAGAACCTAAAACAAGTTTAAAGTCTTCTGCAGAACCGCCTTCAAATTTTTCGCCATCAACTGAACCTTCGAAATCGAAAGTTACTTGCATGTCTTTTTTCGCCATGCCTTTAGTTTCAGCCCAAGCAGCACGTTGTTTTTGAAGATTTTCGATCATCTTTTCAACGTCTTTGTCGTTTACTTCAGCTTCGTTGCGCTCAACTTCAAGGCCTTCAAAATTCACTTCAACTTCTGGGTAAACTTCAACAGTTGCTTCATAAACTAAAGCATCATCTTTCATTTCAGTTTTTTCGATGTTTGGCATACCAACAGCGTTGATTTTCTCTTGTTGGATTGCTTCAAAAACTGTATCGCGAATGATGTCGTTAACAACTTCTTGGTAAATACCAGCGCCGTATTCACGACGAATAACGTTCAAAGGCACTTTACCAGGACGGAAGCCGTTGATCTTCGCAGTTTTAGCAGTGCGTTTTAAACGAGCTTCAAATTGCTCATTAATTCGGCTCGTCGGTACAGAAACATTTAAACGACGGGCAACGCCCGAAACCGCTTCAGAAGTTACTTGCATGGCTTCCTCTATATATTTGGTAATAACAGGTTTATAAAAATGTGCCACATTATATGACAACATTTGCAGATATACAAAACACAATACTTTAATCGTCTTTATTGATGCTGTAATAATCAAATTTATTCAGTCAAATTCATTTTTCTTTGATTAAATATCCCTTCCCTCAAATAAGAATAGATATATTGATTACTCAAACTGGACAGATCATCCCATTCTTCTGCATTTATGGATTTTTATAGGACTTTTAGTAAACTTTTCTTTATCTTTTCTTCAAAATTCTTGAACTCTAATAATCTCAATAAAAGTAAAGATAATAATCTATTAATCAGATTTATTTTAAATACATTAACTTAGAAACATTTTGATACACTATAACATTGATCAAACCAATTAATAAAATTATTTAAATCTCCATTTCCTATCTACAAGTAATTCTTAATTTAAATAAGAATTATTATTATTCGCATACATAAATTTTATGCTTTTTTCGGGTTCCCACATGTCGTTTATCAAATCACGTAAAAAACTCGTTTCATCGGCGATTGCCTCTTCCCTCTCGATTGTAACTGTAAATGCTGTGGCTGATGAAAATGTGGTCAAGCTCGAAACTATTCATCAAGAAGTTAAAGCTGGACAGACACCAAGTTTAAAAGTAGATAATTCCGCAAATAAGAAATTTGTTGCACCCTTACTGGATACACCTAAATCTGTATCAGTAATTTCTAAACAACTGATTGAGGATACTCAAGTTACTACTCTTGCTGACGCTTTACGTACTGTACCAGGTATTACCCTTGGTGCCGGTGAAGGTGGCAACCCGAATGGTGATCGTCCATTTATCCGTGGTTATAACTCTGAAAGCTCAATGTATGTAGATGGAGTTCGTAGTGCAACTTCGCAAAACCGTGAAATGTTTGCCGTTGAGCAGGTTGAAGTCACCAAAGGTTCGGCTTCTGCTATGGGCGGTGCAGGGACCACTGGTGGTAGCATTAACATGATTTCTAAAGTTGCCAAAGCAGGGGATTCTTTAGAAGGTTCTGTTGCTGGAGGCACGGACAGCTACGCACGTATTACCTTAGATGGTAATAAAGATTTTGGTAACGGTGTTGCAGCGCGTGTGGCTATCATGGGGCATCAAAACGAAAAAGCAGGTCAAAAAGACGGTGCTGAATATAAACGTGCCGGTATTGCGCCAAGTATTAGTTTTGGTCTAGATACCCCTACTCGTGGGACTTTAAGCTATTACTACTTAAAATCTGATGATACACCAGATTCTGGTGTGCCTTACTGGAATTCAGCAACTCAAACTGCTGTAGGCAAACCACTCAATGCTAAACAAGGTATTTATTATGGTTGGCTGGATCGTGACTTCCAGAAACAGGAAAACCAGATTGGTACTTTAAAGTTAGAGCACGATTTAACAGATGATCTAACCATTAGTAACACGGTTGTTTATGGTCGATCTAAAAATGATTATGTCTGGACTCAGCCAGATGATTCCAAATTAAATATTGCCAATGGACAAGTGGTTCGTCGTGCAAATACCCGTATTACTGACACAGATACATTTAGCGATCAGCTTTCATTAACCGGTAAATTTAATACGGGTACACTAAAGCATAGTTTTAATGTAGGCACTGAATATTCTAAGCAAGAATCTGACAAAGGAAATTATTTACTTACAGATTTAGGGCAGGCGGCAAGCTCTACTCTTCCGGCTAACCTTAGTGGAAGCAAAGCATGTAATACATTTACCAATGCTACCTCAAATTATTGGTGTACGAGTGCTGATAACCCGAACTCAAATGATCCCTGGTTAGGTTCAACTTCTGCAAATCGTGCAATTTCTACTACAACCACTAAAAATACATCGGTGTATTTCTTAGATAACATTGAGATTAACCCTCAATGGCTGTTAGATCTTGGTGTGCGTTGGGATAAATTTGATACTGAGCAGGTCTACAACAAAGAGTCAGGCTCTGGCAGTAGTTTAATTCCAGCTGGAACAAAATTTGGTACTAATGATGATTTCTTTAATTACCAGGCAGGTCTAACATTTAAGCCAACTGAGAATGGCAGTATTTATGCAAGCTATGCAACTTCTGCCAACCCAGTGGGTGTAGACGCTGCTGATGGTTCAGAAGGACTTTCTGTACCTGGACGTAATACCACTGAAGCACAAGCTCAGGCCATGAACAACCTTAAACCTGAGGAAGTTCGCACCATGGAACTTGGCACAAAGTGGGATTTATTTAATGATAAATTAAATCTAACGGCTGCTATTTTCCGTACTGAAAAAACCAATACTCGCGCTACTGATACCGACGGTTTTACCCGTAATATTGGTGAAACACGTGTGGACGGTTTTGAACTTGGAGCGAACGGCAATATCACTGACAAATGGGCTGTATCTGCTGGTTATACTTATCTAGACAGTGAAATTGTCGATGATGGTGCAGGTACCAATGATGGTAACCAGGTTCAGAATGTTGCGAAAAATTCTGCAACTCTTTGGACGACTTATGATCTAACCCCTGCTTTCACAGTTGGTGCGGGTGCAGTTGCCATGGATAAAGTTTACGGTAATGCCGACAACACCAGATACGTTCCAGGTTATGTTCGCTACGATGCAATGGCGCGTTATAACGTGAATCAAAATGTTGACCTGCAGTTGAATGTAAACAATCTGACTGATGAACGTTATTTCACTAAAGCTTATGCATCTCACTATGCAACTGAAGCAGAAGGCCGTAACGCAGTTCTTTCTCTGAACTTTAAATACTAAGTTTTAGCTTCTTCCCTCATCAAAAAATAGCCTCATTCGTGAGGCTATTTTTATTTTCTGAAAGATATAAAACTTTAAATCTAGATTTAGTTCTATTTACGCACCTTTTGATAAAAAGCTTTAAATAGAAAATAATTACATTTTTTTAATCTTAGGTAAAAAACTGAAAAATAAGTTTATTTTGAAATTTTTCTTAATAGAAATCCCAGATTAAAGTTTGAATATTAAACAGTAATTTCATCCATAAATTCATAAGAATGACTTAATTGAATATTGTTAATGATAATTATTATCACTACAATTCGCAAAATTGTTAAGGACCATAACAATAACTCCATAGTTGCTGCTATTTGATGAACTCGAGCATATCAAGGTGGTAAGGGAAATATTATTCAATTCAGGAATTCTGTCACATGGCGCATATCAAAAGCCGAAAACATCATTACAAGACTTCATTGGTCGCACTTGCTGCAACTTTGCCACTGATCACTCATGCGGATAACACCACCAAGGAAGGAGTTATTCAGCTTCCAGAAATTACGGTTAAAAACAAAACTGTAAGTGAATATAAAGTAGATCAATTAAGCTCTGTTAAATCTAGCCAAGCTTTGGTAGATACGCCACAAACTGTTTCGATTATCAACAAAAATTTATTAAAAGAACAAGGTGCGACTACCTTGGTTGAAGCTCTGCGTAATACACCAGGAATTACCCTGCAACTGGGTGAAAATGGCAATACCAGTGCTGGCGATGCCTTCCAGATGCGCGGCTTTTCAACTCAAAGCTCTACCTATCTGGATGGCATTCGTGACCTCGGCGCTGTGAGTCGTGATGTATTTAACCTGGAACAGGTAGAAGTCGTAAAAGGCCCTGCGGGTGCCGAAGGTGGACGTGGTACAGCATCCGGTTATGTGAATCTGGTCAGCAAGCTGCCTCATCTGGAAAACAGCCGTGAAGTGTCTGCAACCTATAACACGGCAGAACATACACGCCTTGCTACCGACATTAATCAGGTCATTAATGACAGCATCGCCATTCGCCTGAATGCGATGGGACAAGATGGCGGTGTGGAAGGACGCGATTATATCGAAAATAAAGGTTGGGCTATTGCTCCTTCCATTGCCTTTGGCCTGGATAGTGATACTCGTTTATATCTTTACTCACAACATATTCGTCAGCGTAATATCCCGGATGGCGGTATTCCGACTATTGGCATGAAAGGTTTCTGGAATGCAGACCCGCTGATTGCCAATGCAGCTAAAGTAGATCGTGAAAATTATTATGGTCACGCAGATGACCATGAAGATATTGATGCTGACATGTTTACAGCCAAAATCGAAAGTGACTGGGCTGAAAATCTGAAATTTACCAATATTACCCGTCTGGGCAATACCCAGATGCAGCGCACATTGACAGGGATTAATACGATTTCAAGAAACGACTCTACTAATCCTCAAGACTGGACAGTCAGCCGTTCGCGACAAGGGGTAGATCAGGAAAATAAAATTCTAGCTAATCAGAGTACGATCAACTGGAATGTCAAAACTGGTTCAGTAGAACATGATATGGTCGCTGGCGTAGAGCTATTAAAAGAGCGGCAATATTCTAGAACGCTGGCTACACAAATGCCGGGACAACCAAGCAACAGCACCCCACCTGCGAATCTATATCATCCTGACCGTCACCAGAATCTACCGGACCCTGTTTATACGGGTGCATATTCTGATGGCGAAACCCAGACGGCGGCAGCTTATCTTTTTGATACGCTCAAGTTTGGTGAACGCTTCCAGTTAAACGGTGGAGTCCGTATCGACTATTATGATACCAATTACGATGCATTGGGTTACTCAACCGACAGCAATACCTTGGCAGTGACTGAAACTAGAACAGATTTAAAAGCACATGATACTTTATTCAGCTGGAAGCTTGCTGGTTTATATAAGCCCACAGCCTATAGCAGTGTCTATGCCTCTTATGCCAAGTCCCTGACACCTCCAGGTAGCAACAATTTTAGCCTTTCAACTACAGGAGCAAACAGCTCGGCTGCTGATCCTCAAGAAACCCATCATTATGAAATCGGGACCAAATGGGATTTACTGGAGGGTAACCTGGCTTTAAATGCTGCGGTATACCGTACCGAAAATGAAAACCAGTTCACTCAAGACCCGATTACCCGCGAGTCTATTCAGGAAGGTAAAACTGTGGTTAAGGGAGCCGAGCTGGGTGCTGTCGGTAAAATTACCGATGCCTGGAATATTTCAGCTGGCGTAGCCCATATGAAAACCGAGCAAAAAGACCAGCTCAGTGTCAATGCCAATACAGGGGCAATAACCCAGACCAATAGCGTGCGCTGGTCACCTGAATGGACGGCTTCCCTATGGACCACTTATAACATTTCTGGTTTAAAACTGGGTCTGGGCGCGCGGTATGTGGATGAGCAAAAACGTGTGATTACCGATAGTACTGCAACAGCCAATATGCCAAGCATTCCAAGCTATGTGGTATTTGATGCCATGGCCGGATATACCTTTAATGACCGTGCTTCTTTAAACCTGAATGTCTATAACCTGACAGATAAAGAGTACATCAGCACACTGAATAACGGGGGTGGCCGTATGATCCTGGGTCAACCACGTTCAGCAGCTTTAACTCTGAACTATAAATTTTAATTCAGCTTTTATCTCTATCTATCAATATCGTGTATTCTCTTGAATGCACGATATTTTCAATTGCAGGAATGCTTTTAAAATGATGTTACATATCCCGGCAGTATTAAGCAAAGCACAAGTTGCCGAACTGAGACAGCAATTGGATCGCTCAGAACACTGGATGAATGGACAACTCAGTGCCGGGAGTCAGGCACAGAAAATCAAAAAGAACCTGCAGCTGGATTCTTCTTCTGTTCTGTATCAGCAGATTAGCCCGATTATTTTACAGGCACTGAAAAGTCATCATTTAATTACCTCTGCTGCCCTGCCGAAACATATCCTGCCGCCCCTGTTTAACTGCTATCAGGATTCAGGCACCTATGGCAATCATGTGGATAATGCCATTCATTATTCATCCCTACTTGGACAGGCTATTCGTACCGATGTGTCACTGACTTTATTTTTATCTGAAATCGATGAATATGAAGGTGGCGAGCTGGTCGTTGAAGACCAATATGGTTGCCATGAAGTGAAACTGGACGCTGGTGATGTGATTGTCTATCCATCGACCAGTCTGCATCGGGTTGAACCGGTGACTCAAGGCAAACGTATAGCAGCTGTCACCTGGATTCAGAGTATGGTTCGCGAAGATGCCAAACGCAGCATGCTATTTGATCTGGATATGACCATTATCAAACTGCGTCAGCAAATTGGCGATACGGAAGAAGTCCTGCAGCTGACCCATCATTACCACAACCTGATTCGTCAATGGGGTGACTTGTAATGTCGCAGGATCCAATCGCACCACTGACCCAGATTCCCGCCTACTTACAAACCATTGCCGATTATGAAATGGAGGCAAAAAAACATCTGTCCAGTATGGTCTGGGATTATCTGCAAGGTGGTTCTATGGATGAAGTCAGTGTCCGGGATAATTTACAGCAGTTTCAGGATATTCAGTTATTACCTCGAATGTTGAAAGACCTGAGTCAAGGCAGTACTGAAATTGAAATTTTTGGACAGAAATTTCCGCATCCGATTTTCCTGGCACCGATTGGACACCAGCAACAATTTCATCTTGAGGCTGAAGCAGCTTCAGCGCTTGCTGCAGAAGTCATGGGCAGCAATATCATTCTCAGCACTTTTACTAATACCGATATGCGGGCACTCAAGCAGGATAATCCTCGCAAATGGTTCCAGCTTTACTGGCAAGGTGATCGGGAAAAATCTTTGGCTTTGGTGAAAATGGCTGAAGCACACCATTATACGGCGCTGGTAATTACCGTGGATTCACCACATACCGGCATCCGTGATCGTGAACGTCGTGTCTTTTTCCATTTACCGAAAGACATGCAGCACCCGCATACACCAGCACATATTCCCCTGCCAGAATTAAAAGAAGGTGATCATCCGGTCTTTCATGGGCTGATGAAAATTGCTCCGACCTGGGAAGATATTGCCTGGATGGTAAAGCAGACCTATTTACCGGTCATTCTAAAAGGCATCGTGCATCCTCAGGATGCCCAGCTGGCGATTCAGCATGGGGTAAAAGGCCTGATCATTTCCAATCATGGCGGCCGGGTACTAGATACCTGTATTTCTCCACTGATTGCCCTACAACTGATTAAAAAGGTGGTACCAGCAGATTTTCCTCTGCTTTATGATGGCGGTATTCGCCGTGGATCTGATGTATTCAAGGCGATTGCCTTAGGTGCTTCTGCGGTGCTGATTGGCCGTCCT
Organism: Acinetobacter sp. HA; assembly: GCF_000264725.1. NCBI lineage: Bacteria > Pseudomonadati > Pseudomonadota > Gammaproteobacteria > Moraxellales > Moraxellaceae > Acinetobacter > Acinetobacter sp. HA. The sequence goes on from NZ_AJXD01000002.1 coordinate 41,154, forward strand.
TATATTTATGGACTGGCGACTGCCGGAGCTTTAGGCGTAGCACATGTGATTAAAATCCTCAAAGAAGAATTTGAAATCACCATGGCGCTAATGGGAACAGCCACAGTAGCTGAAATTCAGCCGGGCTGTGTATTGAATAGAATTGAATGATGATATTTATTTGAAAATAAAGATGAAGTTTCAAGAAGTCGGAAGTGCTATGTTCTACTTCTTGAACTATTATTTAAGACAATCCTAAATATTTTATATCTCGATAATTATTATCAATTAAAACTAAACTAGACCTATATTTTATCAATTTATAACAAAAACATAGAGTTAATCCTCCACCCTCTAACCCTTTCATCTATTTTTAAAATTGATTAAATTTTATTCATCGCCAATATCAATTCAGAAAGGATAGCAACGATAACAATAATAATTATTATTTGCGAATCCAAACTTAAAAATAAAAAAGAACTATGATGAGCCAGATAAAATCTCGTAAAAAAATCGTTTCTTCAGCAATCATTTCTTCCCTTTCTCTTGCATCCGCACATGCAATTGCCCAAGAAAACGTGGTGCAGCTTGAAACCATCCGTCAGGAAGTGCAAATGGAAGCTGTGCCAGGTTTAAAAATCGATCAGTCGGCAAATAGCAAATTTGTTGCCCCTCTCCTGGATACCCCGAAATCTGTGGTTGTGATCCCTCAGCAACTGATTGAAGATACCCAGGTTACCACCTTGGCAGATGCTTTGCGTACTGTGCCGGGGATTACCCTAGGCGCGGGAGAAGGTGGTAATCCAAATGGGGACCGGCCTTTTATTCGGGGTTATAACTCGGAAAGTTCGATGTATGTGGATGGTGTACGGAATTCGACTTCACAAAACCGGGAAATGTTTGCCGTTGAGCAGGTTGAAGTCACCAAAGGTTCTGCCTCTGCCATGGGCGGCGCTGGCACCACTGGCGGCAGTATTAACCTGATTTCAAAAGTGGCGAAACAGGGAGATGCACTGGAAGGTTCTGTTGCGGGTGGTACAGATATGTATGCACGTATCACTTTAGATGCTAACAAGGACTTCGGCAATGGTATGGCGGCTCGTGTCGCAGTCATGGGCCATCAGAATGAAAAAGCGGTTCAGCATGACGGTGCGGAATATAAACGTGCGGGTATTGCACCTAGCTTCAGTTTTGGTCTGGACAATGCAACGCGTGGTACTTTGAGTTATTACTATCTAAAAACTGATGATATTCCAGACTCAGGCATTCCCTATAACAATCCGTTTGGGGCACCTACTGGAAATAACCCTGATAACCGGCCATTAAATGGCAATGGTAAACCGATTAACGTCAAACAAGGGCAGTATTATGGCTGGAAAGATCGTGATTTCCAGAAACAGGAAAACCAGATTGGCACCCTCAAGCTGGAACATGATCTAAATGACAATTTAACCTTTAGCAATACTGCGGTATTTAACCGTTCTAAAAATGACTACCTATGGACCAATCCTGACGATTCACGCGGAAACTTCATTTTAAATGGTAATGTCTGGGCTCGGGCCAATTCACGTATCGCAGATACCGATACCTTTACTGATTTGCTAGCTTTAACCGGTAAATTCAACACCGGTATCATCCAGCATAGCTTTAATCTGGGTGCAGAATATTCGGATCAGGATACTGAGCGTACTCAATATATTATTAACGGTCTGAATGCGACTGGCAGTTCCTATGCAGCCTGTGGCACTCCTGCCAATATTGTCTTAGGTTGGTGTACTTCTGTTGATAACCCTGACCGGAGTCCCTGGACGGGAACGATTAGTACGGATGGTGCAGACAGTTATCATATTGAGACCAAATCCAAATCGATCTACTTCCTGGACAGCATCGAACTGCATCCGCAATGGATTGTGGATCTGGGTGTGCGCTGGGATGACTATAAGACCCAGCAAATCTTGACCTATGGACGATTCAATAATGCGGTGACAGGTGCCAACAATACGCCGATTACAGCCGTTCCAGGTGATCAGCTCACCCTTGAAAATGAAGATGACTTTATTAACTATCAGGCCGGTCTGGTCTTTAAGCCAAGAGAAAATGGCAGTATTTATATCAGCTATGCCACTTCTTCAAACCCGGTTGGTATCGATGGCGGTGATGGTTCCGAAAGTATTACTGTAGCTATTGAAAATTTAAAACCGGAAAAAGTCCGCACCATGGAACTGGGAACTAAATGGGATCTTCTGGAAGACAAACTCAATTTGACCGCCGCCATTTTCCGTACTGAAAAAACCAATACCCGTTCAACCGATGCTGATGGTACTACCCGTAATATCGGAGAAACTCGTGTTGATGGAATTGAGCTAGGTATCAATGGAAATGTCACTGACAAGTGGGCAATTTCTGCAGGCTACACTTATCTGGACAGTGAAATCGTTGACGATGGTACTGCTACTAATGATGGTAATCAGGTGCAGAACGTACCGGAAAACAGTGCAACCTTATGGACAACCTATCAGGTCATGCCTCAGCTGACACTGGGTGCCGGTGCGGTGGCAATGGACAAAGTGTATGGCAATGCTACCAATACCAAATTCGTGCCAGGTTATGTCCGTTACGATGCCATGGCGCGTTATCAGGTCAATTCAAATGTAGATCTACAGCTAAATGTGAATAACCTGTCCGACACACGTTATTTTACCAAAGCCTATTCTTCCCACTATGCCACTGAAGCCGAAGGCATCAGTGCTGTATTAGGCCTGCATTTTAAATACTGAGCTAGCCAATTATCATCAGATTCAGGGATAGTCTGAATTCATCAGGCTGTTCCTTATTTTTTCACCAGAATAATCTCATTTATAGATTGTTCAAAACTTCTCAATAAAGTTATCATATAAAGAAATATTTTAGCCATATTGCTTAATCACAGAAAAATCCAACAAATTTAAAATAGATCAAAGAAATATTTTCCCAATTAATAACTTTATAAGAAAATCTTTTTTAAGATACGACTAAAATCCATAGAAAAAGCAAAAACTTTTCACGTTTTCTGGACTAAAATTTAATTATAGGTTCACCATGCAGGTGTCTGGTCGATCCTGATGATCAAGACTTTAAAAAATACAGGATTGATCTTATTTATCCACACCTGCCTGTAAACGAATATATAGACAAAATCTATACTGTAGACTGAGCAACTGCTGCACCAAGCGAGTCTGCCAGGCTACCTAAGGAGCTCTCTCATGATGTTGGCTGATCCAAGTAAAAAATACCGTCGCATGTATCAACGTGTGGACTTACCAGACCGTCAATGGCCGAACAATGAAATCACTAAAGCGCCAATCTGGATGAGTACTGACCTGCGTGATGGTAACCAGGCGATCTTTGAGCCAATGAACATCGAGCAGAAGTTCAAAATGTTCCAGATGTTGGTGAAAATCGGTTTCAAACATATTGAAATTGGCTTCCCGTCTGCATCTCAAATTGATTTCGACTTCACCCGTAAATTGATTGAAGAAGGTCATATTCCGGATGACGTTTATATTGAAGTATTGGTTCAGGCACGTGATCATTTGATTGCACGTACCTTCGAATCTTTACAAGGTGTAAAACGCGCAATTGTGCATATCTATAACTCGAACTCACCGACCTTCCGTCAAAAAGTGTTAAATGTGGATGTTGAAGGTGCGAAACAGTTAGCGATCAATGCAGCGCAAAAAGTAAAAGAATATGCAGCGAAACAGCCTGAAACTGAATTTATCTTCCAGTACAGCCCTGAATGTTTCTCTGCAACTGAATTAGAAGTCGCGAAAGATGTCTGTGATGCAGTGACTGAAATCTGGGAAGCATCTCCGACCAACAAAGTCATCTTGAACTTGCCGGCCACTGTCGAAGTCTCTACACCAAACGTGTATGCCGACCAGGTGGAATGGATGCACCGCAACATTGAGCGTCGCGACGGCGTGATCATTTCAGTTCACTGTCATAATGACCGTGGCTGTGGCATTGCAGCGTCTGAATTGGCGATTATGGCGGGTGCTGACCGTGTCGAAGGTTGTGTATTCGGCAATGGTGAACGTACCGGTAATGTGGACGTAGCGGCAATTGCCTTAAACATGTATACCCAAGGTGTTGCACCAGAATTAGATTTCTCGAACATTAACGAAATCATCGCGACTGTTGAAGAATGTACCGGTTTGCCTGTACATCCACGTCATCCATATGCGGGCGATTTGGTGTTTACAGCGTTCTCAGGTTCACATCAGGATGCGATCAAAAAAGGCTTCGAATTCCAGAAAAACCAAGAAATCTGGGATATGCCGTACTTGCCAATCGACCCAAAAGACTTGGGTCGTGACTATGACGCCGTGATTCGCGTGAATTCACAGTCAGGTAAAGGTGGTATCGCGTACTTGTTAGAATCGAACTATAACGTGACTTTACCACGTCGTTTACAGATCGAATTCTCGCAAATCGTGCAGCAAAAAACCGATGAAGATGGTACTGAGATTTCAGCACAAGCGATCTGGACCTTATTCAAAGATACCTATGTTGATGCCAAAGATGCACACTACGCTGCCAAGAACTATAAATTGTCAGATGAAAATGGCAACCAGGTGATTGAGCTAGATGTTGAAGTCAATGGTGAAACTCAGCGCTTACGTGGTGAAGGTAACGGTCCAATCTCTGCGATTTTGGATGCATTACAATTGCCAATTGACGTGTTGAACTATGAAGAACGTAGCATCAGTTCTGGTGCACATGCCAAAGCCTTGGCATTGGTTGAACTGCAAGTGAAAGGTACCGGTAAATCCGCCTTTGGTGCTGGTGTCCACGACAACATTGTGACCTCTTCAATTGAAGCGATTATCGCATGTACCAACCGCCTGATTGACCAGGGTGTGTTAAGCACTGAACAGGTGATTGCTGCTGCCGTCTAGACACGGTATTAGAATTAGCGATAATTCATAGCATGGCAGAGTAAAACTTGAAGTGCGACATAAACCACCTAATTAATTTAAAGGGTTTATGGAGTATATAAAATTGTCATACCATCATCTTAACTTTGAAGATCGTACTGCATTAATGCTTGAGTCAAGAAAAGAAGGCTTTTCAGCCAGAAAATTTGCTGAACTCATTAAAAGACATCCTAGTACGATCTATCGTGAGCTTAAAAGAATAGCATCAATGACGTTTATCAAGCTCGATATGCTTCTGATAACACCTTCGCTAGACGTAGACGTGGTCACAGAAAACTCAAAATCGATTCAATCCTCTGGAAATTTATTGTTGAAGCGATCCGTTGTTTATGGTCTCCTCAGCAAATAGCAAAGCGTTTAAAGACATTTCCTGATTTGGATCAAACAATGAATGTAAGCCATACAACGATTTATTCAACGATACGAGCATTACCCAAGGGTGAGTTGAAAAAAGACTTATTATCCTGTCTGCGTCATGAAAATAAAAAGCGAAAAGCTAACGGTGAACCTAAAAAAGATTCTATATTACAGGATATTAAAACTATTCATGAGCGCCCAGCCGAAGTTCAAGAAAGAAAAATACCGGGTCATTGGGAAGCTGATTTAATTAAAGGTAAAGACAATAAAAGTTCGATAGCAACACTTATTGAACGAAATACACGGCTCTGTATCTTGGCAACATTACCTGATGCAAAGGCAGAATCAGTGCGCAAGGCTTTAACTGAAGCTCTGAAATATTTACCTGCAGAACTGCGTAAAACGTTGACCTATGACCGTGGACGCGAGATGTCAGAACATAAAATACTCGAAGAAGATTTAGGCATAGATGTATATTTCTGTGACCCACATTCACCTTGGCAAAAAGGCACATGCGAAAATATGAATGGTTTAATTAGGCAATATTTACCTAAAGGGATTGATTTAAATCAGGCAGATCAGCATTATTTAAATCAAGTTGCCATGTCACTGAATACTCGTCCTAGAAAGGCGTTAGATTGGCTTACACCATTAGAGAAATTTGCTCAGCTTGTTGATTATCATATGGCTTTTGAAACTGTCGCACCTCATGTTTGAATTCGCCCACTAAAAAGACTTTAGAAGGATACCTGCAAATGGTATCCTTTTATTTATTCATACTAAAGATTTAAGGCGAATCATTCCCGTGTCTTTTCCAGCTGACTCAGTGGGCCTTGTTGTCCCACAAAAGTTCCAATTCGAACAGCCGTTAGAGCTTGAATGCGGTCGCATCCTCCCCCGTTTTGAACTGATGGTTGAAACTTATGGCGAACTCAATTCCGATAAGTCCAATGCCATTCTGATTTGTCATGCCCTTTCCGGTCATCATCATGCTGCTGGCTATCATCATGAAGATGATAAAAAACCAGGCTGGTGGGATGCCTGTATTGGTCCAAACAAGGCAATTGATACCAATAAATTTTTTGTGGTTGCCCTGAATAATATTGGTGGCTGTAATGGTTCAACAGGTCCAACTTCTCCGAACCCTGAAAATGACAATCGCCCTTATGGTCCTGATTTTCCTCTAGTGACTGTACGTGACTGGGTGAAAACCCAAGCCATGCTGTCTGACCGTCTCGGCATTGATGTGTGGTATTCCGTCATCGGTGGTTCATTAGGTGGTATGCAGGCATTACAATGGTCGGTAGATTATCCAGATCGTCTGCAAAAATGTGTGATTATTGCCAGCGCACCTAAATTATCTGCACAGAACATTGCCTTTAATGAAGTCGCACGTCAGTCAATTCTGTCAGATCCGGATTTCCATAATGGCCGTTATCTGGAACACGATAGTTATCCAAAACGTGGGCTGATTCTGGCACGTATGGTCGGTCATATCACCTACCTGTCTGAAGAAGCCATGAAGCAGAAATTTGGTCGTGATTTAAAATCCGGTAAATTTATGTATGGTTTCGATGTGGAGTTCCAGGTCGAAAGCTATTTGCGCTATCAAGGTGAACAATTTAGCCGGAACTTTGATGCCAATACTTACCTGATTATGACCAAGGCGCTGGATTACTTTGATCCTTCACGTGAATATCAACTGTCATTGGTAAAGGCAATGGCCCAAACCAAATGTAAATTCCTCGTGGTCTCTTTTACAACTGACTGGCGGTTCTCGCCTTCACGTTCTGTTGAAATCGTAGACGCCTTAATTACCAATAATAAGCCTGTCAGCTATCTGGATATTGATGCTGAGCAAGGCCATGACTCCTTCTTGTTCCCGATTCCACTGTATGTGAAGTCATTGCGTGCCTTCCTGGGTGGTGAAGAACTGTTAAAATCAACCCCGAAGGAGGCTGTGTAATGCGTATTGATCAACAACTGGCAGAACGTTGGATTAAACCGGGTTCACGCGTCCTAGACCTTGGCTGTGGCGACGGTGAATTACTGGCTCATATGAGCAAAAAGTACAATATTCGTGCATACGGATTAGAAATTGATCAGGAAAAGATTGCAATTGCAGTCAGTCGTGGGTTAAATATCATCCAGCAAGACTTAAATCTGGGATTAAGTCGTTTTGCAGACCAGTCTTTTGACTATGTTGTCATGGCACAGGCTTTGCAAGCTGTAGATGCACCGGACGTTTTATTGCGTGATATGGTGCGAGTGGGTAAACAGGCGATTATTACTTTCCCAAACTTTGCGCACTGGAAGACTCGTTCTTTCCTGGCACTAAAAGGGAAAATGCCTGTTTCGGAAGCTTTACCCTATATGTGGTATAACACACCGAACATCCACTTATGTACTTTCCGTGACTTTGAAGCACTTTGCGCGGAAAATAACATCAAAATTATTAACCGACTCGCTGTAAATGGGAATCAACAAGGCAGCATGCTCAGCAAGCACCTCCCTAATCTGTTTGGTGAAGTCGCAATTTATCGAGTGAGCGCTCTATGAAAAAATTATTACTAAGTACGACGCTACTGGCTGGACTTTTTAGCTTTCAGGCCCAAGCAGACTATGTTGCTCCAACGCCTTCTGTCGCAAGTCAGGCCGCACAATATTCTATCATGGACATTAATAGCCTGATTAAGGCAGCGAAGGCAGGACAGCCAGGTGCACAATTCTATTTAGCAACCAAATACCAGTATGGTAAAGACATTCAGAAAGATGAACGTCAGGCTTTTGCCTGGTATAAAGCAGCAGCCGATCAAGGTCTGGCAGTTGCTCAATTGAATGTAGGCCGTATGCTGGCAGATGGTATTGGCACCAAGAAAGATGAAACGCTGGCTCGCCAGTACTTTGAAAAAGCAGCCAGCCGTGGTGATAATCGTGCCAGCTTTAACCTGGCGATGATGGAAGAGAAAAAGAAAAACTATATGGGTGCTTACCAGTGGTATGAACTCTCTACCCGTGACGGCATGCTGGACAATAAAGTGATTACTTTATCTGAAGGCAAGAAAACTGCATTGGCAGCCAACTTGACCCAGGAACAGATCCGTCAGGCACGTGATCGTGCTGACAGATGGATTCAGGCACAATAAGCTGAATGGTATAAATAGCACCTTCGGGTGCTTTTTATGGCCTGAAAACTGTAGCAAGTTGCTACACTACATATATGTAATTTGAAAGATGAGTAATTGATATGGCTTCAACTGACTGGTTATCCCAAGGCACACTGGTACTGGCAAGTAATAACAAGGGCAAGATTGCAGAATTTGAAAAGATGTTTGCAGAACTCAAACTTCCAGTTGAAGTTATTCCTCAAGGTAAGCTGCATATTGAAGACGCAATTGAAGATGGTTTGAGCTTTGTTGAAAATGCCATTATCAAGGCGCGTCATGCCTCACGTATTTCTGACAAACCTGCGATTGCTGATGATTCAGGGATTTGTGTACCAGTTCTGGGCGGTGCACCTGGGATTTACTCTGCACGTTATGCGGGTGAACATGGTGATGATGCAGCGAACAATGAAAAACTACTGGCTGACCTGAAACCACTGCGTAACGACGGTGAACCGATTGAAGGCATGTTTGTGTGTGTACTGGCCTTAGTTCAACATGCCGAAGACCCATTACCACAAATCTTCCAGGGCATCTGGAAAGGTGAGATCTTGGAAGCAGCCCGTGGTGAAAATGGCTTTGGCTATGATCCGCTGTTCTGGTTACCTGAACTGGGTATTGCGAGTGCGGAAATGAGCAAGGAAGAAAAAAATAGAATTAGTCACCGTGGTCAGGCAATGCAGCTATTTAAAGCGAGTCTGGAAAAGTAAGTTTCATCTCTCATGGCTCCCTCTCCCGTTGGGAGAGGGCTGGGGTAAGGGATTTAAAATGCATCTTATTCTCTCTCGGGGAAAAGGACTTTTCTGATATTTTTATAAACCCGGCACCAACGCATGCACCACCACTCCATATACGCCGATCAAGATCGCACTGGCAATCGTTCCTGAAGCAATATATTTCGCTGAATAACCCGTACCTTGATAATGGGTTTCCAGTGCCACAATATTAGCTGCGGGTGGAAGCAGGAAGTACATCATCATCACGGCATATGTCAGGGCTTGATGTGGAATCGGTAACAAGAAATAAGCCCCTGCTGCCAGACCTAGAGCCAGCACAAAACGACCGCTGATCAAGATCAAGCTGCGTTTTAAATCACTCAGTTGAATCCTGACTTTACTCAGCCACATCCCCAGAATACACATACCGGCAAAAGTCACCAGAAACTTGTTCGCGGCATAGCCCCATTGAATCATTGGATGTGCTTCATAGGCACTAAAATCCCAGAAAGACAGAATCGCTGCAATAGAAAGCGCAATCACTGGCGGGGATTTCAGCATATTTTTAATAATGAATTGGGGAGCCTGTTTTTCAGCACTGACTGCCACTACTGCACTGACATTGCCAAATAAGGAACCACCAATATAAAGAGCAACAATAGTATTTAAGGCATCCGGACCAAATACAGCTAAGGCAAAAGGAAAGCCAAGCCAGACCCCATTTAAATAACTAAAACATAATGCCCGCAATTTATCTTTGGAGAAAAGAAAGAACAGGCCAAACAGAAACAGTGAGCTAAAGATACTAAAACCGATCAGCCACAGACTGCCCGACTTATAAAACACCATGTTGTAAATGACAATCAAGGGAATCAAAAGACGTGCCAGCAAGGCCGCCATGAATGGACGGATCGACTTTAAATAATGAACGCCCCAGAATCCAATCAGAAATGAAATAAGCGGAAGGAGCAATGCCATAGGAAAGCTGAAAATGCGTAGATAGATGGGCTTTATCCTATCATACCTATCTGTTTTCAGAGTTCACTGTTTAAACTGATCTTTTTATAAATATCATCACCAATACTGTTATTTATGAAGTGATCGGAATGACTTGCACAACGACCTGCCCTGCGGTTTCACCCTGCTGGGATTTTTCCAGCCACTGCCATTCATCGGTTTTCATTCGCAGGAAATTAGAACAGCGCGTGCCATACACTGGACTTTGAATAAAGGTTGAAGACAACAACTGTTCCAGTTCATGTGAAATCCCGGTCTTCGGCAACAACTCCGGAATGATCTTGCGTTCATCTTCCAGAATATCCCAGACGGCATAATAAAGATCCGACTCAGGTATATCTGGATGCTGCATCATGGGCAGGAATTCCTGGGTAAAACGCTTACGTAAGTGACGGGTTTTTTCCCAATGCTCAGTCAGCAAGCCATTGGATACCACATATACACCGTGCGCCAACACTTGCGGTGCTTCACCACGGTTGCTCATATAGACCGCCTGCTCTCGATCGCCGACAAACAGGTTAAAGCCAGCATAATCACATTGACGTTTTTCTAGTTCTTGAGCAAACCGGATAGGTGTCAATTCAGATTCCAGAAAATGCTGAATGATATGTCCACGTGAAGTTGGGTAGTTATTCTTGTCATTACCATCCCTGAAATTGGTAATCACTGCCCATCGTCCTGAAGTAGTTATACCCATCCAGGTACCACCAGACTGCAGATCCTGACCTGCAATAATTGGGCTATTTTGCCAGGCATGCAGGGCGGCTGTCGGACGCTGATAAAACTCATCCCGGTTTGAAATCAGACAAAGTGGCGTGTCATCCAGTACACGCCAGGCCAAGGCAACGATACACATAATTGATGCTCTAGATCTTTACACATTGAATGTACAACATTTTTCCCAAGTTTAGGCTAAAATCAGCACAAAACAGAAAGACAAAGGAAGATGCATGCTCAACTATCCCAATATTGATCCTGTAGCGATTTCGCTCGGGCCATTGCAGGTCCACTGGTATGGACTGATGTACCTGATGGCATTTTTATTTGCCTGGGGACTGGCGACGTATCGCGCTAAACAACGCGGCTGGACATCAGATATGGTCTCGGATTTAATCTTCTTCGGGGCGCTTGGGGTGATTATCGGTGGCCGTGTTGGTTATGTATTTTTCTACGGTTTTTCCCAGTTTCTGGCAGACCCATTGTGGCTGTTCCAGATCTGGACAGGTGGCATGAGCTTCCATGGCGGTTTCCTCGGTGTAATCCTGGCGATGCTACTCTGGTGTAAAAAATACAACATGACCTGGTTCCAGACTCTGGACTTTATCGCGCCGTGTGTACCGACCGGTCTGATGTTTGGCCGTATTGGTAATTTCATCGGCGGGGAACTGTATGGTCGTCAGGTGACTGACCCAAACTTTGCTTTTGGCATGATTTTCCCAACCGATCCACTCCAACTGGTTCGTCATCCATCACAACTGTATCAGGCACTTTGTGAAGGTCTGATTCTGTTTATTGTACTGTGGTGGTTCAGCTCTAAACCTCGCCCACGTATGGCAGTTTCTGCGCTGTTCCTGATTGGTTACGGTCTGGCACGTTTCATCGTCGAATTTTTCCGTGAACCGGACAATGGTCAATTATTTATTGGCTGGATGAGTAAGGGGCAATTCCTCAGCCTGCCAATGATTCTGATTGGCCTATGGATGATGTGGTATGCCTACCAGAAAAAAATTTATGACTGGGGTCCACAGAAAAACGTATAAGACATCCTGAACATATTGCGAGGCATCTGCCTCGCTTTTTTATATCTGAAATATGCTAAAGTGCAGATCAACTCTTTTGAATCTTCACGGTTGCCATGCTTGAATACTGGTTTAATCCGCAAATTTCTGTCATTAAAAAATTACTGATTTTTATCGTGATTGCCGTACTGACAGCAGTACTGTACTGGATAGAACCTTTACCGCTGGATGCGATTCTGATGTTCGCCGGTACTGGAATTATTTTCCTGATCTGCCGTTATTGCAAAATTCATTTTGCTGCAAAGAATCCGACAGGCTTGTTCTATCGCATACTGACCTGGATTCCAATTGCCCTATTATTGGCATTAGTCTTTATGAATATGAAGGATGGCGAGATCCTGGTTTCAGGTGGGCAGGGCATTGGCTTTATGGCGATTGCCATCTGCCTGTTTTCACCACTGTCTTTAATGCATAAAAACACGGACACTCCACCGCCTCATGCTTAATTACTGGTATTCCGAACGCTGCACACGCCAGATCAGGCTGATCATCTGTATCGCCACCTGTGCAGTGATTTATTACGCTTCTACCTTTGCAGAACTAAATACAATATTTGTCGGCATCAGTCTGGCAATTGGGATGCTTAGTCATGGCTTACGTACAGTCGCCTTGAAACTGCCTGAGCAGAATCCCTATCGGGAAGGTTTTACACGACTGTTTTTCTGTATTCCGCTGATTGCCCTGATCACCCTGTTTGGCTATCTGCCTGAACAGCACAAGATAGCTTTAGGCATTCAATGCATTGGCTTCAGCGCGCTTGGATTATTTATCCTGTCTATTTACGGGAATCGTGCGAAACGCTTCGAAGATTGAACCATTTCGCAAATGCTACTTTTAACTTCTAACTTAAAGGTGAGAATCCAGGCGGTAATAAGTGTATTTCACATCAGAATTACGATAAACCGCATAACCTGACTGTCTGAAATCCGATACCCATGCAGAACCTGAGTATGCTGCAATATGCCCGTACTTATGCTTGGAAGTCCGGTCAATGATATAGATATCACCCTTTTTCGGACGGTCAAATGACAGGTTGATTTTACGGTAGCCCAATTTCTGTAAGGTGCCGCCCCAGTCAGCTGCAGCTACAGGATGATTCACAATTTTTGCACCTGAAGATTGCAAACCGATACGAATACTGCGCGCACATTTCTGTGTACTGGTACTACGGGTAATGCCTTGCAGATAACTGGTGAATTTTTCAATATTAAAACGCTGGCCATTCATCGCACTAAAAGTCTTGCGTGATTCAGAACTTGTATTACGAGCTGATTCAGAGCTGTTACGCTGAGGCTGACGTTTAGAATTTTGTCCCGACTGGGAACGAATTATGACGTTCGCTTGAACAGGAGCATGAACTTCACTCATATTCACTTGATGATCATAAATCATATTAAACCAAGTACTCCTCGCCCTTAAGCAGGCGTTCATATCTTTTGAAAGGCCCAAATACTAGCCCCATTAATGTTATTTTTCACGTTCAAAATGTAAATAAATTTATCAATATTTAACTGATTAAATGTAAACCATTATTCTGTATAGAATTATTTAAATCTATTAAGTTATAAAAATTTTTATTATTAAGTTTTATTGAATAAAAAATTAATTAATAGACATATTTTTAAGCAATAAATTATAAAAATATGACTAGATTCCGACCTACTTAACACTTCTTGTATATGCTCTACCCATTCCCATCCCATTGAAAACAAACACAACATTTCACTACATGATTACATCTTTTCTTTAGCAGCCTCATGTTTAGACTGATTGAGCACAAAAAATAAACTGAAATAAAACGGAGAAAATAATGAATCATGATATCCCTACCGTTTCAAATTTTGATCTCACCAAATATTTAGGCACCTGGTATGAAATTGCCCGCCTCCCAATAAAACATCAACCTGAAGACAGCACTGATATTTCAGCTGTTTATAGCCTGAATGAAAGTGGTAGCGTACGTGTTCAGAACCGTTGTCTGGATGGTGATGGCAAGCTGGATGAATCCATTGGTGAAGCAACGATTGTAGATGCGGCCAATGCCAAACTTGAGGTCAGTTTCCTGCCAGAAGGTTTACGCTGGGTGCCATTTACCAAGGGAGATTACTGGGTATTAAAGCTGGATGCTAGTTACCAAACGGCTTTGGTCGGTGAGCCAAGCATGAAGTATCTGTGGCTGTTGCATCGCACTCCCACCATTGATGAAGCAACCAAACAGGAATATCTGGCTTATGCACAATCGCTCGGTTATGACTTGTCTGATCTGATTGACACAGTACATACCGGCAAGCCAACAGCTTAAAGCAGACGATAAAGAGGCATCCATTATGGATGCCTTTTTTATTGCCTTTTCTCCCTCCTCCAGTCACCTTCCCGGCGATGTGGAACTGCGAAAAAAAATGTTATGATGAGCGCAATTTTAAATTGCTCAGTTCAAATAAAAGCAATTTTTCAACGGATTTTAAGAGAGACTTATGCGCCAATACCTTGACCTTTTACAACATATCCTCGACAACGGCGGCGATAAAGGCGACCGTACCGGTACTGGTACACGTTCGGTATTTGGTCATCAGATGCGCTTTGATCTTTCCAAGGGTTTCCCTCTACTAACTACCAAAAAAGTCCACTTCCGCTCAATCGTGATTGAACTATTGTGGTTCCTCAAAGGCGATACCAACGTTCAATATTTGAAAGATAATAAAGTCAGTATTTGGGATGAATGGTCAACTGCAGAACAGACTGCACGTTTTGGCCGCCCAGAAGGTGAGCTTGGTCCTGTATACGGTCATCAGTGGCGTAACTTTGGTGCCACAAAAAATGAAGATGGCAGCTATAAAAATGATGGTTTTGATCAGATCAAATGGTTGGTGAATGAGATCAAAACTAATCCAAACTCACGTCGCCTGATTGTGTCTGGCTGGAACCCGAACGAAGCAGGTCAAGTGGCACTGCCACCTTGTCATACCCTGTTCCAGTTCTTTGTACATAATGGCAAGTTATCTTGCCAGCTGTATCAGCGTAGCGCTGACGTGTTTTTAGGTGTCCCGTTCAATATTGCCAGCTACGCCCTGCTCACTCATATGATCGCACAAGTCTGTGAGCTTGAGGTCGGTGATTTTGTCTGGACAGGTGGTGATACGCACCTGTATGCCAACCACTTTGAACAGGCCAAACTTCAGTTGAGTCGTGAGCCTTTAGGTCTATGTCAGTTAAAACTGAATCCTGAAATTAAAGATCTGTTCGATTTCAAATTTGAAGATATTGAAATTGTCGGTTATGAATCCCATCCGGGAATTAAAGCGCCTGTCGCGGTTTAATTTTTCTCAAACCCAAGAAAATCGAAATCCCACTTTGCTTAAAGTGGGATTTTGCATTTTAATAGGAACAATTTTTACTTGTTTTTGAGTGTGGGTATGGCATTTCAGGATTTAGAAGTCGTTCATGTCGTTGCAATGGATCAGCAGCGCTGTATTGGTAAGGACAATGACCTGCCTTGGCATATCTCAGCAGATCTAAAACATTTTAAGGAAATCACCCAGGGCGGTGTAATTGTGATGGGACGTAAGACCCTTGAATCCATGGGACGTGCCTTGCCTAAACGTGTCAACTGGGTCATTACCCGTGATACAGACTGGTCTTTTGAAGGTACTAAAGTCGCACACACGATTGAAGATGCCTTGAGCCAAGCTGTTGCAGATGTAAAAGCATCAGAAAAACCGGAGTCTATTTATATTATTGGGGGTGGTGAAATCTTCAAACAGACAATGAGTATTGCTGACCGTCTGGAACTGACCCATGTCGAACTGGATGTACAAGGTCATGCCTTCTACCCAGAAATTCCTGCTGAATTCAAAAAAGTTTTTTCCGAACAACATATCGACGACAAAACCGGGATTGCTTTTGAGTTTGCAACTTATAGAAAATGAAGAATAATTTTTAATTAAAGATTCAATTATGCATACACAGGGAAATCCTGCACCTCACTGGCTATTCTGGTTACTGAATGCAGTATTTACCCTGTTTGTCATCGCATCAAGTCTATGGCTGTGCCTTGCGATTTGGGTACAGCAACCCTTAGGCATGATTGGCAGTTCTGTGCTGATTGGTCTTTGGATTGTTTTAGCCTGTGCAGTTCTCGGCATTTATTTTAGCCGTCATCTGATTTCACGTGGTGTAGATACCCTTCTTTATATTCTGGCTTTTCTGTTTAGCCTGTTCTGGTATTTCAGCCTGGACGCTCGTCAGGACCGGGAGTGGAATCCTGAAGTTGCCCGTATTCTCAGTTATGAACAACAAGGCGATCAAGTCACCTTACATAATGTGCGTAATTTTGTCTGGCTGCCAAATGGGAAATATATTGAGCGCTGGGAAAGTCGCAGCATCAATTTAAATCAGATCACCGGGGTCAATGTCATCACCTCTTACTGGATGGGACCGCATATTGCCCATACCTTGGTGAGTTTTGACTTTGCTGACCAGAAGCCACTGACCTTTTCGATTGAAATCCGTAAGGAAAAAAATGAAGATTTCTCTGCTATCGGCGGCTTCTTCCGCAAGTTTGAGCTGAGTCTGGTGGCGGCCGATGAACGGGATATTATCTATACCCGTAGCAATATTCGCGGTGAGCAGGTATATTTTTTTCCGATTAATATGCCACAGGCACAAGCCAAGGCGCTTTTCAAAGAATATCTCAACAAGGTGGATGATCTGGCTCAACAGCCGAAGTGGTATAACACTCTAACCAGTAATTGCACTACCCTGGTGTTTGATATGGTTCAGGCTGTTTCCCAGAAACCATTACCAACAGATTATCGCCTGCTGGCGTCGGGTTATTTGCCGAATTATATGTATGACCTGCAAGCGCTAAATCAGGGTTGGGACCTAAGCACCTGGTATGCTCGAGCGCATGTAAACCCACGTGTCAAAGAATTTGCTCAGGTCAGTAGTGAACAATTTTCCGTTCTACTGCGGCAAGGATTACCTGCGCCAAAAGCAGAATAGAACCTATCTTCCCGGGAACCCGAAGATACAAATTGTATTGGTATCATTCTATTTTTTCTGTTTATATACAGTAATGTATCAAAGAAAAAGAGTAAGCCCAATGTTAAAAAAAGTGACCACAATTGCAATGTTCGTTTCAGCGCTGGCAATAACAGGCTGTCAAACCACACCAGACCAGACCTCTTCCCAAGCGGTTGAAAATCTACAGCAACTTCAGAACCGCACCTGGATTGTCACTCACATTGGCAGTACAGAAATCACCACTGCACCTACCACACGTAATATCCCAAGCCTGCAATTTGATGCTGCCACTCAGCGTGTTAGCGGTGCCGATGGCTGTAACCGCATTATGGGCAGCTATACTGCCGGCAAAGACACTTTGAATCTTAGCCAGATGGCGGGTACAAAAATGGCTTGTCTGAACAATGACAATCTGGATCAGGAATTTAATGAAGCCCTGGCTAAAGTAACCCATTATCAGGTTTTTGGTAAAACCCTGAAGCTGCTCGATAGCTATGGCAACCCAGTCATCCAGCTGGCAAGTCCGGTACAACCGCGCTAAAGCTTAAATAAAAAGCCTGTTTTTACAGGCTTTTTTCTATTTGATATTTACAGCGTAGAATAGAGACAGAAACTCGGAATTAAGGACAAGATTATGCAACAGGCGCTATTTGGTGGTGGATGCTTTTGGTGTACCGAAGCGGTATTCCTGCAAATTCGTGGTGTCAGCAAAGTTGTTAGTGGCTATGCCGGCGGACATACCACTCATCCAACCTATGAAGAGATTTGTAATGGTGATACCAACCATGCAGAAGTGATTCTGATTGATTTCGATGAAACCCAGATCAGCTTTAAGCAATTGCTGGATGTATTCTTTGCCACTCATGATCCAACAACGCTCAATCGCCAAGGCAATGATGTCGGTACACAGTATCGTTCTGTCATCTACTATCTGAACGAAGAACAGCAACGGCAGTCACAAGAAACTATTGATGCACTGAAGGCTGAAGGTTTAAATGTAGTCACTGAACTCAGTCCTGCTCCGACCTTCTATCCAGCTGAAGATTATCATCAGAACTTTTTTGCCAAAAACCCAAGTCAGGGTTATTGCAACTTTGCCATTCCCCCAAAGCTCAACAAGCTACGTGCCAAATTTGTAGAACTGTTGAAGTAAAGCAATATTGTCATAAAAAAAGCGACCATCTCAGGTCGCTCTTTTTGATCTTGGAAAAATCAGTTATCGGTTGCAAAAGCAATATCGGTGAGTCCGGCTCCACTCGCGCGTGACATCACTTGAGCAACGGTGTCGTAACGTGATTCTTTATCCGCCTTCAATACAATCGTTGGCTGACGCTCTGCCTGCCCAGCTTCATTGAAACGGGTTTCCAGCTGTTCCAGGCTAAGCACATCACCATTCCATGCCACATCACCCTGAGAGTTAATGCTGATGGTAATGTTCTCTGGCGGAAGATCAATAATTTCCGCAGTCGTTTGTGGCAAGGTTAATGGAATTGATGGGTTCGCAACGGTCGCTGTCACCAGGAAGATGATCATCAATACCAACATAATGTCGATCAGGGGAATGAGGTTCATCTCATTCATGCCTGTATCGTTGTCTTCACCCAGTTGAAAAGCCATTAAACTTGACCTCCCACTAAACTGTCTTGTGCAACTTTAGTTTCAGCTTTCTTGGCAGATCCCTGTTGCAGCATCGTATCAATCAATAAGCTATGAGCATGGTCTTGTAGTTCATGCGATAAACCACGGTTAAAACGTACCGCGATGTTATAAGCCAATACAGCTGGAATCGCCACTGCCAGACCCAGACCTGTCATGATCAGTGCTTCACCTACGGGTGTTGCCACCTGAGCCAGACCTGCCTGACCGCTCTTACCCACTGCTACCAGTGCATGGAAGATACCCCATACTGTACCGAATAAACCAATGAAAGGTGAAATCGATGCGATGGTACCCAGAACTGACACACCTTTTTCCGCATTGGCTTTTTCAGCTGCAATCTGGCGTAGCAATGCTTGTTCAGCTACGGCTTTGCGTTGTTCAAAGCCCAAAGGCGCCATTTTTGATTTCAGTTTATCTAGGGCATCAGATAACTGTGCATAAGCCACTTGCTTGAGTTGGCGCGTACCGAGTAAACGCAGTACAAAGATCGTCCATGTCGCAATCGACATTGCCAGTAACACAAAATAAAGTGTTTTACTGACTGCATCAGCATGTTGCCAATAAACTGAAAAGTTCATATTCGAACTCCTAATGGGTTAGCCGTTATCTGGTAATCTGGAAGTCAAAGGGCTGCTCAACACGTGTTGGATAAGCAACGCCATTTTCAACATATTTGGTTAATTGTGCACGACGTACAGCAGACTCGACCTTACGGTTAATCGAAGGACTGCAGCTTGAATTACGTGCTGTCGCAGCCACTACCTTGCCTTGTTCATTCGCTGAGATATCGACCACCATGGAACAGGAACTTCTCAACTCACCTGCTGACATCGATACTTTTGGCGTACGCAACCAGGTCACACCACCACCCAAAGAAACACTCTTAGGAGAAGGAGGTGCAGGTGGTGCCGGTGGCGCAACAGGCGCAGGCGGTGCCACAGGTGCTGGTGGAGGTGTCGGAGCGACTTTGGTTTCTTTCACAACCGTTGGTACAACCGGACTTGGCGTTGGTTTTGCTTCAACTGGTGGTGCCACAACCTTAGGCGTTTCAGCCTTCTTCACTTCCTGGATTTTTTCAACCTTTTTCGGAGGTGGTGGCAACGGTTTTTCAACAATCTTGACCTCTTTCGGCTTCGGCGGCTCTTTCTTCGGCTCAGGCTTTGGCTTCGGAGGTAATGGTCTTGGCGCTTCCTGCAGTTTTACAAAGCGAACCTTCATCGGCTCCTTGTCTACAGGCTTGAGTTCAGGTGCTTCCATCTGGCTGACAGCCCACAATAGGCCAACATGTCCCACCAGTACAGCTGCCATAACAGCTGCGACTTTCTTTTTCATCTGGTTGGGTGGAGTAGGCATCATAGGAGAAGCAACTTGGCTCATTAAATCTTTTACCTTGAAGAGATGATATGAAACAAATAATCAAGCTCATCGGTTAGCACAATTAAAGTACGCCAATAATAAATGAGAAGGGTTTTCATTTGCAATAACAATCCCCAACTTTCTTCATTTTTTTCGACAAATGAGAGAAACAACTCAAATAAAAAAAGGCATACTTAAAGTATGCCTTTTTGAATGATGATGCAAGACTTATTGGAATACCACTGTCTTGTTACCATCCACAATAATACGGTCTTCCAGATGCCATCTTACGGCACGCGCCAGTACATTACGCTCTACGTCCTGCCCCAGTTCACGCAGCTGCTCTACAGTAAAGTCATGGTTTACACGCTCTACGTCCTGCTCAATGATTGGACCTTGGTCCAGATCAGCCGTTACATAGTGGGCAGTCGCACCAATCAGTTTCACACCTTTTTCATAAGCCTGCTTGTACGGATTTGCACCGACAAACGCTGGCAGGAATGAATGGTGAATGTTGATCACTTTCATTTCCCATTTTTGTACAAATTCTTCATCCAGAATCTGCATATAGCGCGCCAGTACTAACAAATCATTGCCTTGCATCAGCTCATCAATTTTTGCATAAGCTTCACGTTTATTGTCTTTAGTCACTGGTACTACTTCAAATGGAATACCAAAATTTTCAACCGATTCACGCAGCGTTTCATGATTCGATACCACTTTGGTGATTTCACATGGCAGACCGCCACGTGCATGACGCCATAACAGCTCAAGTAAAGCGTGATCAACTTTAGACACCAGAATGCCGACTTTTTTCACATCACTTACCAGCGCCAGACGCCAATGCATGTTATAGCGTTCCGCAACATTGACAGCAAAAGTCTGTAACAGGCTTTCTTTACGACTTTGCAGGTTATCGAGTTCAAACTCAACACGCATGAAGTAACGTCCGCCCTGAGCTTCTGTCGCGTATTGATCAAGCGCAGTAATATTGGCGCCCTGATGATACAAGAAGCTTGAAACAGCCTGCACGATGCCCGGCTTGTCTTCACAAGTAATCAATAAACGTGCGGTGTTAGCAGTCGTCATATTCATGTTGGTAAACGTCACTAATCAGATAAATTAAAAAATAAGCCGAGTATTCTAGCGCGTTTCTTAATTATTCTGAATAGTTTGTTCAGTTTCCCGATCTTTAGCGGATGACAGACTGGCAAAAAGCTCGGAAGAACCAAAAGAGTTCAACAGGCTTTCATAGGTATGACGGCTCTCACCACGCAGATAGGCACCTTCCAGGAATACCATTTGACGCAATGCCTGCCATACCCATTTTTCTTCCAGATGGTTCGAGTCGGTAATATGACCAGACATATACAGGAAGTTGGTCCAGTTGGTCAGCACGATCCACAAGTTGATAATTAAGGCTTCAATTTCCGAATCAGTCATTTCCATTAAGCCAGCATTGACAAAGGCTTTATAGATTTTTTGTCCCTGCTGCATGACTTCACCCGCAAAGCGCGGATACAGCTTGCGGAAGTCTTCATTATTTTCCACCAGGTGATAAACATCACGATGCAGGAAACGATAAGCCCATAACTGGCTGCTGAGCACCTGGAAATAATGAATCTTGTCATTAGCATCCAGCGGACGGTCATCCGGCAATGCCAGCATTTCCAGGGTTTCCTTCTGGTACTGCTCCATCAGTTCCTTGATGATTTCATTCTTGTTACGGAAATGATAGTACAGGTTACCCGGGCTCATACCGAGTTCAGCAGCAATATGATTCGTCGTAACAGAACGCTCACCACGCTCATTAAATAACTGCAAACTGAGCTGCAAAATACGTTCTTTCGTTTTCAACGTTTTGGTTTGGGACATCCTAAAATAACCATTCAGTTCATATACCCGCACGCACCAGCAGCGCATTGACGGTCGAGTACACAAAGTAACTTGACTAATTAGAGTATTTACTCTAAAAATAAATAATCGATTTTCTTAAAAGTGGTAGTGCTGCATGAACAGTCACACAAAAACGACATTAATGACACCACATTTTTTTGACAGCCAGTGCCTTAATGACATTCTGGCACAACAAAAACATGCCTACTTACGTTACCCGCTGCCGACTGCAAAGGAACGTATCGATCGTTTAGCTCGACTTAAGCGTATCTTAGTTAAGTATCAAGATCAATTTGCCGATGCAATTAATCAGGATTATGGCAACCGTTCGATTGGGGAAACCAAAATCGGGGAACTGTTGACCTGCCTGGAACACATCAAATATTACAGCAAGAATCTGACTGGCTGGATGAAACCATCCAAGCGTCACGTCAGTATTATTCACCAGCCAGCCAAAGCCTGGGTGCAGTACCAGCCATTGGGCGTGGTCGGCATTATTGCGCCTTGGAACTATCCTTTACTCCTCTCGATAGGACCACTGGTCTGTGCACTGGCTGCAGGCAACCATGCCATGATAAAAATTTCGAGTGCCTCTGCTCATTTTGGAGCGGTACTTGAAACAGCCTTGGCGGAAGCCTTTCCAAAAGAACTGGTCGCAGTCATTACTGGTGGCGGTGCAGTATCTGATGCCTTTTGCCGCTTGGCTTTCGATAAAATGATTTTCACCGGCTCAACCGCGGTGGGTAAAACCGTAATGGCAGCAGCTGCAGAAAATCTGGTGCCGGTGATTCTGGAACTCGGTGGTAAATCACCTGTTCTGGTTCATCCATCTATTGATATTGAAGATGTGGCAGAGCGTATTGCGGTAGGTAAACTCTGGAATGCCGGTCAAACCTGTGTGGCCCCTGACTATATGTTCCTGCCACGCGGTAAAACCGCTGAATTTATCGACCATTTCCGCAGCTATGTGGAAACCATGTATCCAGATATCACCCATAACCAGGACTACACTTCGATTGTGAATGACAAGCAATACAACCGTCTGCAAGGCTATTTAGAGGATGCACGTGCACATGGCGCCCAGGTTATTGAAATCAACCCGCGTAATGAAACACCGGCAGATCTGCGTAAAATAGCACCGACCATTCTGACCAATGTGACGCCAGATATGGATATCATGAAAAATGAAATCTTCGGTCCGCTGCTGCCAATCATGGAATATGATCAAATTGACGATGTAATCGACTTTATTAATAGCCGTCCGCGTCCACTTGCATTATACTATTTCGACTTTGATCAGGCGCGTGCCGATTATGTCGCACAGCGTACCCATTCAGGGCACTTCGGCCAGAACACGGTACTCACTCATGTTGCACAGGATGACCTGCCATTTGGCGGCGTTGGCGCTTCGGGGATGGGTAAATACCATGGGCCAGAAGGCTTCTTCAGTTTGTCGCATGAACGGTCTGTAATGTCCAATCCTAAGCTGTATAGCTTGAAATACATTCTCCCGCCGTTTAATAAGCCGATTCATAAACTGATTTCGAAGACTCTTCTTCGATAAATGATCAAGGCATGAGCTGTTGCACCAACTCATGCCCGGTTTTAGACAAAATCGCTTGTCTTTTAAGCGCATTTTTGGTATAAAACGCCCCTTGAATGAATTCAATCCGTTTATTTTTGACTGGCCATACAGATTTGCTGTTGGCTAAATCAATGGAGTTACACCATGTCTAAGGTTTGCCAAGTTACCGGCAAGCGTCCAGTCGTTGGTAACAACGTCTCACACGCCAACAACAAAACTAAGCGCCGGTTCGAGCCGAACCTGCACCAACACCGCTTCTGGTTAGAAAGCGAAAAACGTTTCGTACGTCTTCGTCTTACTACTAAAGGTATGCGTATTATCGATAAATTGGGCATTGAAAAGGTTGTTGCTGACCTTCGTGCTCAAGGTCAAAAGATCTAAGTAAGGAGTCAGGACAATGCGTGATAAGATTCGCTTAGTTTCTTCAGCTGGTACAGGTTATTTCTATACCACTACTAAGAACAAACGTACTATGCCGGAAAAAATGGAAATCAAAAAATTTGATCCAAAAATCCGTCAACACGTGATCTTCAAAGAAGCTAAAATTAAATAATTTTAGTTTTTTGAAAAAAAGCGACCTTTTAGGGTCGTTTTTTTTTGCATTTTTTTTATTCAGCTTGATAAACTTTCTTTTTGTTTTGGCACTTTTTGTGCTTATTTCCCATAAAAAACTGAAATTTTAAAATTCACCTTAAAGGAGTGTTTAGTGCCACATGACGTAGATCTCATCATATTACTGGCTGTAGGCTTTGGACTGGCGCTGGCATTCGGCTATATCGCTGCGCGCTTGCGTCTACCTCCCTTGATCGGATATCTGATTGCCGGGATCCTGATTAGCCCCAATACCCCTGGGGTGGTTGGTGACATCCAGCTCGCCAATCAGCTTGCCGAATTAGGCGTCATGTTCCTGATGTTTGGTGTCGGGATGCACTTTTCCTTAAATGATCTGATGCAGGTAAGGCGTATTGCCCTGCCTGGTGCCATCCTGCAAATTGCAGTGGCTACCCTGCTTGGCGTTGGTGTCTCCATGCTCTGGGGCTGGAGTTTCGGTTCTGCGCTTGTTTTTGGTTTAAGCCTCTCCTGTGCCAGTACTGTCGTGCTCCTAAAAGCACTTGGAGACCGTGGTCTGCTTGAATCCATTAACGGTAAGATCGCCGTGGGCTGGCTGCTGGTTGAAGATCTGGTCATGGTATTGGCACTGGTGTTACTTCCTGCAACTGCAGTTTTACTCGGTGGTCAGGCACTGGAAGGCAGCAGTGATGGGAATATCTGGCTCACCTTGGGCATTACCCTACTCAAGGTCGCAGGCTTTATTGCCTTTATGCTGATTGTTGGTAAACGTCTAATACCAATGATCATGCAGGTTGTCGCGCGTCTAGGCTCACGTGAACTGTTTACGCTAACTGTTGTGGCCGCTGCTGTATCGATTGCCTTTGGTGCCTACAAAGTCTTTGGTGTCTCTATGGCACTAGGTGCATTCTTTGCAGGTATGGTCGTGAAAGAATCTGACTTCAGCCATCGTGCAGAAGAAGAAACCCTTCCGCTACGTGAAATTTTCTCGATTCTATTCTTCGTTTCTGTTGGTATGCTGTTTGATCCGCGGATTATGATTGAGCAACCCCTGCATGTGCTGGCGGTTGTTGCCATTATTATGATTGGTAAGACCATTGCTGCGATGGCACTAGTACTATTCTTCCGTTATCCAATCAACACAGCGCTGACAGTGGGTGCGTCACTGGCGCAAATCGGTGAATTCTCGTTCATTCTTGCTGCACTTGGAGTATCGCTAAATCTGCTGTCACTGGAAGGGCAAAACCTGATTCTGGCGGGTGCCTTGATTTCAATTACTCTGAACTCTTTTATTTTCGCTGCCATCGAACCAGTACAGAAATGGATTCGCGAACGTTCCAACCTGGCGCGTTTACTGGAGCGCAGTGGCGATCCACTGGCCATGCTGCCTGATGAAGTATCCCAGGACTACCTGCGCGATCAGGTAGTGATTGTTGGCCATGGTGAAGTGGGACGTCGCATCACGACTTCTTTGATGGAACAAAACATTAAAGTTGTGATTGCCGAAGAAAACCGGGAGATTGTGGAAAAATTGCGTGCCAAAGGCATTGCAGCGGTATCGGGTGTAGCGACTGAACCAGGCGTCTTGATTCAGGCCCATATTCAGCATGCACGTCTGTTGGTTATTTCCCCTATGGATATTCTGGACATTCATAAAATCGTAGATATTGCCAAAACTTTAAATCCTGAAATTCAGGTACTGGTCTGTGCCGAAAGTAAGGAAGAAGCTGAAGTTATCCGCCGCGATAATGTGGGTGCGGTGTACTATGCTAAAGAAGAAATGGCGAAGAACATGAGTCGTCATATCCTGCATCAGATTCAGATTGCCCATCAACATAGTTCGGCACATTAAATTTTAATTTTTTAAATTGGGCAGATCATGAGTATCTGCCTTTTTATGACAAAAAAATTGATCGACTTTATAATAAACTCCTAATTTAAATAACTTATAGACTTTTATATTTGATTTTAAAGTCTTTTAAACAGGATTCTTGTGGGGGAATAGTATGCGTTATAAAGGTAAATTAACCACATGGAAAGATGACCAAGGCTTTGGATTCGCGACTACCCATGAAACTTCAGAACGTGTTTTTGTTCATATTAAAAATTTTAGTTATAAGACCAGACGCCCTGTAGATGGTGATGAACTGATTTATAATGTTGAACAAGGGACTAAGAAAAACTTACAAGCAACCAATATTCAGTTTTTACATGATTATGAACGTCAACGATTAAGAGACCAACGCCATCAACAACAAGAAGGTGGCAAAAACTTATTGTCTAAAATTGCAGCTTACCCATTTATTCTTACCTTACTAGTTCTATTTTTGACAGGACAAATCTTGGTTTGGGTCTTAGTTTATTATGCAGTGATTAACCTCATCACGTTCTTCGCTTATTGGCAAGATAAACAATCAGCCCAAAACAATAAACGTCGTACACCAGAGCAAACTCTACATAATCTGAGTTTATTTGGTGGTTGGATAGGTGCTTTACTTGCTCAGCTCAGTTTAAGACATAAATCACAAAAACAAGAGTTCCGAAAAAAGTTTTGGTTAACCACAGTGATCCATATTATTTTTTTTGGCATATATTTAATAATGAAATAAATCCAATAAAAAAGCGCACTTT